>NZ_JBWKZH010000019.1:0-83932 GCF_059424305.1 Hydrogenophaga sp. GW456-12-10-14-TSB4
ACCCCCGTCCGCCCGGCGCTGCCCCCCGCCGGTGGCCTGCCATCGGCCGTGGCCGCGGCACTGTGGCGGGGTGACCAGCTCGGTGCACCGGTTTCGGCCGTGTGGCCCAGCGGCTTCGCCGTGCTGGACGCGCAACTGCCTGGCGGTGGCTGGCCCGGCCACGGGCTGACCGAAATCCTCACCCCCCACAGCGGCATGCTGGAATGGCGCCTGCTCGGGCCGGCGCTGCGCCGGGTCTGTGCTGCCGGGCAGCCGGTGGTGGTGATCGGCCCGCCGCTCTCGCCGCACCTGCCCGGCCTGCGCTTCGAGGGCCTGGACGAGCGCCGGCTGGTCTGGGTGCAGGCCGACACGGCGGCCGAGCGCCTGTGGTCGGCCGAGCAGCTCATCAAGGCCCAGGCCGGTGGCGCGATCGTCGCCTGGCTGCCGCAGGCGAAGGCGGCGCAGATCCGCCGGCTGCAGGTGCTTGCCACCGGCTTCGAGTCGCCGGTGTTCGTGTGCCGGCCCCTGCACGCCCTGGGCGAGTCGTCGGCCGCGCCGCTGCGCGTGCAGGCCTGCGTGGGGGTGGACTGGGAACTGCACCTGCGCATCGCCAAGCGCAAGGGCCCGCCGCTGGAGGACACCCTGCGCCTGCCCTCGGTGCCCGGCGGCCTGGCCGCCGTCCTCCCGCCCCGGCTGCGCCAGCCCAGTCGGTGGATGCCCCGAACCGGAGAGACCGACCATGTTGTGGTCCGCCCTGTTGCCCAGCCCGAGCGCCGGCACAGTCCCGCCCACTGAGGCCGCGCCGCAGCGTGCGCTGGCGACCTGGGCCCTGCAGTTCACGCCCCGCGTGGCCCTGGCCGACGAAGCCGTGCTCATGGAGGTGGCGGCCAGCGTGCGCCTGTTCGGCGGTCGGCGGGCCCTGCGCGACCGCGTGTGGGGTGAGGCCCGCGAACTCGGTGTGGCGCAACTGGCCTGGGCATCCAATGGCCTGGCCGCGCTCGCGTTGGCGCGCGCCGGCATTGAAAACGGTTTCCAACGCCCCTTGGCCGAGCTGCTCGACACCCTGCCCATGGCGACGCTGAGCGCCGTGCGCCCGCACCGGCTCACGCTCGAACACATCGGCTGCCGCACGCTGGGCGACGTGCGCGCGCTGCCGCGCAGCGGCCTGGGCCGGCGCTTCGACCAGCCGCTGCTGCAGGCGATCGACCAGGCCTACGGGGCGGCGCCCGAGGCGCACGACTGGGTGGCGCTGCCCGAGCACTTTGAAGAGCGGCTCGAACTCATGGCCCGCGTGGAGCAGGCGCCGGCCCTGCTGTTCGGCGCGCGGCGCCTGCTGCGCGTGCTCAGCGGCTGGCTGGCGGCGCGGCGCGCGGGCGTCACCGCCTTCACGCTGCGCTGGGCGCACGACGCGATGCGCGCGCGCTCAGCGGGCGAGGGTGGCGAGATCACCATCCGCACCGCCGAGCCCACGCGCGACATCGAACACCTCTGCCGCCTGCTGGGCGAGCACCTGGCGCGGGTGGAACTGCTCGCGCCCGTGGGCGACCTGGTGCTGGTGGCCACCGAGGTGCGGCCACTGCACGACGTGAGCGCCTCATTGCTGCCCGACACCGTGCGCCAGGGCGAGCAGCTGGGCCTGGTGCTGGAGCGGCTGTCTGCCCGCCTGGGGCCGCAGCGCGTGTTGCGCCCGGTGCTGTGCGAAGACCACCGCCCCGAATGGATGTGCCACTGGCAGCCGGCCACGCTGCCCCTGCCGCGCCAGGGCGCGCCCGGCACCGAGCTGCCGCAGCCCGGCTTTCTGCTGCCCATGCCCTTGCGGTTGGCCGTGCGCGATCACCGGCCGATTCACCACGGCGAACTGGTGATGCTGCTCGGGCCGCAGCGCGTGGAGGGCGGCTGGTGGGACCGCGTCGAAGGCACCGAGCGCATGCGCAACGTGGTGCGCGACTACTGGGTGGCCCTGTCTCCACAGGCCGGCGTGCTGTGGGTGTTCCAGACCCGGCTGGACGGCGCACCCGCCTGGTACCTTCATGGGCATTTCGCATGAGTGCCGACGTCCTTCCCGACTACGTCGAGCTGCGCTGTCTCTCGAACTTCAGCTTCCTGCGCGGCGCCAGCCACCCCGAGGAACTGGTCGAGCGCGCGGCGGCGCTGGGCTACCAGGCGCTGGCCCTGGTGGACGAGTGTTCGCTGGCCGGCGTGGTGCGCGCGCACGTCGCCGCGAAGAAGCACCGCTTCCAGTTGCTGATCGGCAGCCAGTTCCAGGTGCGGTGCGACGCGCCCTTCACCCTGGTCGTGCTGGCCTGCAACCTCAACGGCTACGGCAACCTGTGCGAATTCATCACACGCCTGCGCCGCAGCGCCCCCAAGGGCAGCTACCGTCTGGCGATCGGCGACATCGATGCCCAGGCCCTGGCCGACTGCGTGGTGATCGCCGTGCCCGACCGCCACAGCGACCAGGACCCGATGGACACCGTCGCGCGCTGGCTGCTGCAGCATTTCCGGGGCCGCTGCTGGCTGGGCGTGGAACAGCTCTGCCGCTTTGACGACGAAATGCGCCTGCACCGGCTGCGCCAGAGCAGCGAACTCACTGCCGTGCCGCTGGTGGCCGTGGGCGACGTGCGCATGCACGTGCGCTCGCGCAAACCCCTGCACGATGTGCTCACCGCCACGCGCATCGGCAAGCCACTCACCGAATGCGGCTTTGTGCTGGAGCCTAGCGCCGAGCAGCGCCTGCGCGGGCGTCTCACGCTGGGCCAGCTCTACCCCGCCGACCTGCTGGCCGAAACCCTGGCGGTGGCCGCGCGCTGCGATTTCTCGCTCGACGAACTGCGTTACCAGTACCCGAGCGAGGTGATCCCCGAGGGCGAAACACCGCAGAGCCACCTGCGCCAGCTGACCGAAGCCGGAGCCCGAAGGCGGTGGCCGCAAGGCACGCCCGAGGCGTTTGCCCAACAGATCGAGCACGAGCTGGAGCTCATCGCCTACAAGCAATACGAGCACTACTTCCTGACGGTGCACGACATCGTGGCCTTCGCGCGCTCGAAAGACATCCTGTGCCAGGGCCGGGGCTCGGCGGCCAACAGCGTGGTGTGCTACTGCCTGGGCATCACCGAAGTGGACCCGGGGCGCACGGGCCTGCTGTTCGAGCGCTTCATCTCGCGCGAACGCGACGAACCGCCCGACATCGACGTGGACTTCGAGCACGAGCGGCGCGAGGAAGTCATCCAGTACCTGTACGGGAAGTACGGCCGCGAGCGCGCCGCGCTCACCGCCACCGTCATCAGCTACCGCCCGCGCAGCGCGCTGCGCGATGTGGGCAAGGCGCTGGGCTTTGCGGAGGGCTCGCTCGATGTGCTGGCCAGACAGTCGCGCTGGTGGGACGGGCACGCGATCGCGCCCGAGCGGCTCCAGGAAGCCGGCCTCGACACCGGCGATCTGAAGGTGCGCCAGCTGCTGGAACTCACCTCGACGCTCATGGGATTTCCGCGCCACCTCTCGCAGCACACCGGCGGCTTCGTGCTCACGCAACTGCCGCTCTCGCGCCTGGTGCCGATCGAGAACGCCACCATGAAAGACCGCACCGTGATCGAGTGGGACAAGGACGACCTCGACGCCGTCGGCCTGCTCAAGGTGGACGTGCTCGCCCTGGGCATGCTCACGGCGCTGCGCAAGGCCATGGCGCTGATTGGCGAGAAACAGGGGCGGGCGTTCGGCATGCAGGACATTCCCGATGGCGACGACCCGACCTACGACATGGTCTGCGCCGCCGACACCGTGGGCGTGTTCCAGATCGAGAGCCGCGCGCAGATGAGCATGTTGCCGCGCTTGAGGCCGCGTTCTTACTACGACCTCGTGATCGAGGTCGCGCTGGTGCGGCCCGGGCCCATCCAGGGTGGGGCGGTGCATCCTTATCTGAACCGGCGGCAGGGCAAGGTGCCGGTGAGTTTCCCCGGGCCCCATGGGGGCAGGGCCTTGAAGGCCGCGCTGGGCCGCACCATGGGCGTGCCCATCTTCCAGGAACAATGCATGCAGATCGCCGTGCTCTCGGCCGGCTTCACGCCGGGCGAGGCCGATGAACTGCGCCGCGCCATGGCCGCCTGGAAGCGGCACGGCAATGTGCAGAAGTACGAAGAGCGGCTGGTCAAGGGCATGACCGATCGCGGCTACGAACTGGAGTTTGCCCAGAGCATCTTCGAGCAGATCAAGGGCTTCTCCAGCTACGGCTTTCCCGAAAGCCACGCCGCCAGTTTCGCGCTGCTGGTCTATGTGAGCGCGTGGATCAAATGCCATCACCCGGCCGAGTTCCTCACCGCGCTGCTCAACAGCCAGCCGCTGGGTTTCTACACGCCCAGCCAGCTGGTGCAGGACGCGAAACGCCACGGCGTGGTCGTGCGACCGGTGGACGTGCTGCACAGCGATCGCGACAGCACGATCGATGCCGACGGCGCGGTGCGCCTGGGCATGCGGCTGGTCAGCGGCATCGGCCAGGACGCGACCGAACGCATCGTGCAGGCGCGCGCGCAGCAAGCTTTCCGCAACGCCCAAGACCTTGCGCGCCGCGCCGGCCTGGATCAGCCGCAGATGAAAGCGCTCGCCGCCGCCGATGCCCTCATGGGCCTGAGCGGCCACCGCCGCCAGCAGGTGTGGGATGCCGCCGCGCTGCGCTCGCCGCCAGCCCTGCTCAAGGGCGCACCGGTGGACGAAGCCCCGCTGGCCTTGCCCGCCGCGCCCGAAGGCGAAGCCGTCGTGTGGGACTACGCCAGCACCGGCCTCACCTTGCGCCGCCACCCGCTGGCCCTGCTGCGCGAAGAACTCGCGAAACGCCGGCTCATGACCGCCGCACAGCTCCAGGACGCGCCCGATGGCCGCCTCGTGCGCCACTGCGGCATCGTCACCCTGCGCCAGCAGCCCGGCACCTCCTCGGGCGTGGTGTTCGTGAGCCTGGAGGACGAAACCGGCGTGGTGCAGGTCATCGTGTGGCAACGCATCCGCGAGCGCCAGCGCGCCGTGCTCACCGGCGCGCGCCTGCTGGCCGTGTATGGCCGGTGGCAGCGCGAAGGCGAGGTGCGCAACCTCATCGCCGGCCACCTCGAGGACCTCACGCCGTTGCTCAACGGCCTGTCCACCGTGAGCCGGGATTTTCATTGAGGCCCATCGGCGCTAGGATTGGCTGCATGAACCTCGACACCTGGCTCATCTACCTCCTGGCCGCCGCCGGCCTCTCCCTTTCCCCTGGCCCCAATGGCCTGCTCGCGCTCACGCACGGCGTGCTGCACGGCCAGCGCAAGACGCTGTTCACCATCTTCGGCGGCACGCTGGGCTTCGTGGCGGTCATTGCGCTGTCCATGTTCGGCATCGGCGCGCTGCTGCAGACCTCGCTGGTGTGGCTCACCGCGCTGAAGTGGCTCGGTGGCGCCTACCTCGTGTGGCTGGGCATCCAGGTCTGGCGCTCGCCGCCCGTGGGCGTGCAGCTCACCGAAGGCGACCGGGCCGGGCCGGCGCGCTCGGGCGGCTCGCTGTTCCGGCAGGGCGCCTTGTCCGCCGTCACCAACCCCAAGGGCATCCTGTTCTTCGCGGCCTTCCTGCCGCAGTTCATCGACCCGCACCGCAGCCTGCTGCTGCAGTTCGCGATCATGGCCGGCACCTTCGCGCTGGTCGAGGCCGTCACCGAGCTGTTCATCGCCGGCATGGCCGCGCGCATCAGCCCCTGGCTGCGCCGCGTGGGCAAGCGCTTCAACCAGGTCTGCGGTGGCATCTTCGTGGCCATCGGGCTGGCGCTGCCGTTGCGTGGCTGACGTGGCGACGATCCTGACCGTGGACGACCACGAGCTGGTCCGCCTGGGCCTGCGCCAGGTGATCGTTCAACATTTCGCCGACCGTTTCCAGGTGGCGGAGGCGCCGAGCCTGGAGCAGGCCCTGCTGTTTCTGGGGGGGCGCGCCGGGGACGTCTTTCTGCTGCTGCTCGATCTGAACCTGGGCGACACGCGCGGCCTGGCCGGCCTCAAGCTGCTCAAGCAGCGCTACCCGCAGCTGCCGATCGCCGTCGTGTCGGGCACGCACGATGCCCGCGTCCGCGATGAAGCCCTGGCCCACGGCGCCCTGGGCTACTTCTGCAAGACCGGGGATTCGGATGGCCTGAAGGGCCTGCTCGACACCATCGAGCGCGCCGCGGCCGGGCCTCGCCCGGAGCCCACCGATGCGCGGGCCCGCTGGCAGGGCCTCAAGCCGGGCGTGCGATTGACCGATCGCCAGATCCAGCTTCTGGAACTCCTGCTGAGCGGTCTCGACAACCGGGCGATCGCGGCCGAAACCGGGCTGGCGCTGGGGTCGGTGAAGAACGCCGTCTCGACGATCTTTCTCACCTTCAACGTGCGCTCCCGCGCCGAGCTGATCGGGCTGTTTGCCTGACCCCACCGGGCCGTGACCGGCATGCCGTCGTCCAACCTCCGCATGGCCGTGCAGCGCACCCGGCTCGAACTGCTGTTGCAGAAGACCGGGCCGCTGCGCATCCTCTCGCCCATCCCATTTGCGACGCCGCTGGCGATCCTGTTTGTCCTGGACGGGGCGTCCCGCCTTCCGCTGGTCTGGCTCGGCCTGTTCTACCTCGTCGTTTTCGTCAGCTACGTGCAGCGCAGGAAGCTGGAAACCCACGGCCCGTTGCAGGACCATGAGCTCTCCCACGTCCTGCGCGGGCGCATTCGCGACATCCTGCTGCTGGGCACCCTGTGGGGCGCGGCCCCCTGGATGCTCGGTGCGCACCACAGCACCGAACACCTGGTGCTGGTCTCGGTCTTCATCATGGGCGCGATATCGCTCGGGTCGGCCATCGTGTCGACCCACCGCCAGACCATTGCCGCCTTCAGCATCCCGGCCGCGGTCGGGCTGATCTCCAACAGCCTCTGGCACGGCGGGGCGGTCGGCTGGGTGCTGGCTTTCTGCATGACGCTCTTCTTGCTGATGACGCTCAAGTGGACCTTCCAGCAGGCCGATCTGCTCGAACAGTCCCTGACGGCCCGCTTTGAAAAAGAGGACCTCGCCCGGCGCCTGGCGCAGCAGGTGGAACTGGTCGAAAGCGCCAACCGCGAGAAAAACCGGTTTCTCGCCTCCGCCAGCCACGACCTGCGCCAGCCTCTGCATGCCATCTCGCTGTTCACCTCGGTGCTGGAGCGGTCCCCGTCCGATCCGGGCAACGCGCAGACCATCGCGCGGTTGAGCCAATCGGTGCGCATGCTGAACCAATCGCTGGACACCATGCTCGACATCTCCCGGCTGGACGCCGGCGCGGTGCAACCCGAGCTGGCGCCGGTGAGGGTGCATGAGCTGTTCCTCTCGCTGAACCACATGTTTTCCGGCAGCGCCGAGGAACGGGCGCTTCAACTCCGCTTTCGCGCGCCGGGCGATCTGCTCGTCGTGAGCGACGTGCAGCTGCTCACGCGCCTGCTCGGGAACCTGATCGACAACGCCATCAAGTACACGCCCCGTGGCGGCGTGCTGGTGGCCGCCAGAACGGGGGCGGCCGCGGGGCGTGCCGGCTGGGTGTGCTTCGAGGTCATCGACACCGGGATCGGCATCGCCGGCGAACACCAGCAGCGCGTGTTCGACGAGTTCTTCCAGCTCGCCAACCCGCAGCGCGATCGCGCCTCGGGGCTGGGCATCGGTCTGTCCATCGTGAAACGCCTCTCCCATCTGCTGGCACATCCGCTGGCACTCACCTCCCGGCCGCAGCGGGGGACGCGCTTCCGGGTCTGGGTGAAAGAGGCCGACGCGCAGCGGCCAGGGCCTGTCGATGCGGACCCGGTGCCGGTCACCGCGCCCACCGAGAGGCACCTGCCGCGCCATGTGCTCGTCATCGATGACGAGCCGGTCAGCCGGGAGGCCATGGCCTTGTTGCTGACCTCGTGCGGTTGCACGGTGCATGCGGCCGGCGATCTGGCGCAGGCGCAGCAACTGCTGCAGCGCCATCCGATCGATGCCGTCGTGTCCGACTTCCGGCTCTCGGGCGAACGCAACGGGCTCGACCACCTTCTGGCGTTGCGCCGCAGCTCGCCGCAGTTGCGCACCTTGCTGGTCACCGGCGAGACCGCGCCGCAGCGCATCGCCGACATCCGGGCCAGCGGGGTCCCGTTCCTGCACAAGCCGGTGCGGGCGCAACAGCTGCTCGACGCGCTGGCAGGCTGATCCGGCCTGGCCATGTGACCCGGGTCACTTCACGCCGGGCAAGGCCGCCACGGATACTGCGACCGCCTCTGACGGCACCCCTCCAACAACGTCCCCATCGGGACCTCCTTCTCATGTCCAAAATCCTCCTGGGGCTGGCGCTGTCTTGCCTGGCCAGCGCAGCCATTGCGGCGACCGATCCTTCGTGCGGCGAGTACGACAAGCTCCGCACCCAGCGGGACAACGCGCTGCGCGTGAAGAATTTCAAGCAGTATTGCGACGCCCTGTCCGGCCTGATCAAGCTGATGCCGGCCAAGCCGCCCGAGCCCGCGCGGCTCCAATGCGAGGCCAAGGCCACCAACGTGAAGGTCGAGACCTGGCTCGGCATGCGCCCCGAAGTGATCTCGATCATGACGAGCACGTTCGACGAACAATGCCGGTGACGCTCGCCCGGCCTGGGCTACGATGGCGACCTCGGGTCTCGGGCTGACCCTTCCAACGCGCAGGCATGGCATGCCTCTCACGACCCATGAACCTCCGCGGCAACCTCCAGGCTTGGGCGAAGCGAGCCAAACGGGACGGCGTGACCCTCTGGTTCGCGGGAAAAAACCGGCGCACCCCCTGGTACGCCAAGGCGCTCGGCCTCTTCGTGGTGGCCTACGCGCTCAGCCCCCTCGATCTGATTCCCGACTTCATTCCGGTGCTTGGCTACGTCGACGACGTGTTGCTGCTGCCCGCCCTGATCTGGCTGGCCATCCGGCTCCTGCCCGCCGACGTGCTGGAGGAATGCCGCGGCGAGGCGGACCGCTGGATGGAAGCGAACCACGCCAAGCCACGTAGCCGGCTGGGCACGGTGCTGGTGGTCGGTGTCTGGATCGTGCTGGGCGCCGCAGTGCTGGTCTGGCTGCTCCGATGGCGTGCGAGTGTCGGCGCTGCCTCAAGCCTTGTTTGAGGCTGCGCGCCTTCCGCAGGAAAAGCGCGCCGAGCCGCGCAGGCGTGGCTGACGCGCTGGCCCGCCGCTGTCTTTCCATCCTTCGTGATTTTTGCCCTGATCTGCCGCAAGCCATCCAGGCGGCGCGGCGAAGGCACCGCACAATGCGGCACGCGATGACCTGTGCGCGCAGCCGCAGTCCATCATTCACGGACCGATCGTTCACAGGAGACCCGATGTACCAGGTATTCGACACGGACATGGAGATGTCCTCCATGATTGACAAGCTGTCTTTCCAGTTCAAGCAGCGTTTGTTCGAACACCCCGCGTTGAATCTGGAAAACATCAAGAAGGCCATCCCCGAAATCAACCCGGACCTCATCTACTTTTCGGGCCACAAGATGAGCAAGGACGAGGACTTCGAGACGGCCATCACCGAGGGGCGAAAAGCCCTGCCGATCGAAAAGATCATCGAGAACCTCCCGACGTCCAACTCGTACATCATGATCCGGGAGCCGGAAAGCCACCCCGCATTCCGCGGGCTTCACGACGACCTGGTGAAAGACATCGCCCGGACCGTGAAAGCCCGGGGCCAGGGCGTGCCCATCGAACCCCGTTCCTACATCTTTCTCTCGTCGCCCCACAGCATCACGCCTTTCCATTTCGATCGCGCATCGAATTTCCTGCTTCAGATCGCGGGATCGAAAGAGGTCACTGTTTTTCCGCCCCTGGACAAACGTGTCATCACGCAGCCCGAATACGAGTCGCACGTGGAGCGCGAAGTGGGCGCCCTCAAATGGAAGCCCGATTGCGAGAGCCTGGGTGTGTCCTACCACTGCGAACCGGGGGACGCGCTTCACATCCCCTTCCTGGCCGGGCATCACGTGAAAAACGGCCCTGAGGTGTCGGTGACCTTGTCGATCTTCTTCAACGACACCCGAACGCTCAGGCAGCTCAACGCGATGAGGTTCAACCACCGCGTCCGCAAGAAGCTGGGCGCCTCGCCCATGGCGGTGGGCCAGAACCATCGCATGGATTCCTTGAAGGCCCTGGCATTTCGGGGCTACGCGCGCTTGACCGCGTAAGCAGCAATGGGTCCAGGCGGCACCGTGTTCACCTGGGCATCGCTGGCCCTGGTGGCGCTTCTTGCGGGTTGCGCCGCACCGCACACCGGCACCACCGACTCCCTCGGCATTTCATTTGTTGCCGTGCCCGCGGGCGAGTTCCTGATGGGCAGCGACGAAACGCCGCAGGCCCTGGCGGCGGCTTACCCCGCGCTGGAGCGGTCGCGCTTCGAGGGCCTGACGGACGAGACTCCGGTGCACCGCGTGCGCATCACCCGGCCCTTTGAAATGAGCCGCCATGAGATCACGGTGGGGCAGTTCCGGGCCTTTCTCCAGCGCTCGGGCCACGTGCCGGAATCGATCGCGGACGGCACTGGGGGCTATGGCTACAACCCGGCCTACGACCCGGCCACCAGCGCACGGCACGATGCCTTCGAGGGCCGCTCGCCACGCTACTCCTGGCAGAACCCCGGCTTTGCGCAGGGCGATGACCACCCGGTGGTCAACGTCACCTGGAACGACGCGGTCGCGCTGGCGCGCTGGCTGTCAGGGCAGGAAGGCCGGACCTACCGGCTGCCCACGGAGGCGGAGTGGGAATATGCGTGCCGCGCGGGCGGCAAGGGCCGCTACCAGCACGGCGACGACCCGGCCGGGCTGATCGCGGTGGGCAACACCTTCGATGAAGACGCCGCGGTGAACTGGCCGGCCTGGCGCGATCGCGCGGTGCCTGGCCGTGACGGCCATGCGTTCACGGCGCCCGTGGGCACCTACGCGCCGAACGCCTTCGGGCTGCACGACATGCACGGCAATGTGTGGGAGTGGGTGTCGGACTGGCATGGGGACGACTACTACGCGCAGTCGCCGACAGACGACCCGGCGGGCCCGGCCGATGGCGCGGTGAAGGTGCGCCGGGGCGGCTCCTGGCACACCTGGCCCTTGTACACGCGGTGCGCTTTCCGAAACTGGAACACGGTGCAGACGCGCTACACGCTGGTGGGCATTCGGCTGGTGCGCGAATCGCTCCCCTGAGCATGGGGCCAGGGCGTCAGCACTTCGTGGCCCTCGGGCGTGACGGCCACCATGTGTTCCCACTGGGCGGACAGCGACCGGTCCTTGGTCACGACGGTCCAGCCGTCGGCCAATGAGCGGGTTTCGCGTTTGCCCGCGTTGAGCATGGGCTCGATGGTGAACACCATGCCCGGCTCCAGCCGGAGTCCTTCGCCGCGCCGCCCGTAGTGCAGCACGTTCGGCTCTTCGTGGTAGATCCGGCCGATGCCGTGTCCGCAGTATTCGCGCACCACGCTGAAATGTTCGCGCTGGGCGACGGACTGGATGGCATGGCCAATGTCGCCCAGCGTTGCTCCGGGCCTGACCTCCCGGATGCCGGCCAGCATGGCCTCGTAGGTGGTCTCCACCAGGCGCCGGGCCAGCACATTGGGCGTGCCGACGAAGTACATGCGGCTGGTGTCGCCGAACCAGCCATCTTTGTTGACGGCCACATCGATGTTGACGATGTCGCCTTTCTTCAGAATTCGATCGGGCGAGGGGATGCCGTGGCAGACCACCTGGTTGACGGAGGTGAGGATGGTCTTCGGGTACCCGTGGTAGCCCAGGTTGGCGGGGATGGCACCCTGCACGTTCACGATGTGCTCGTGGCAGATGCGATCCAGTGTTTCCGTGCTCACGCCCGGCACGACATGGGGCTCGATCATGCCGAGCACCTCGGCGGCCAGCCGGCCGGCCCGCCTCGCCATCTCGATGTCCTCGGCGGACTTGAGGGTGATGCCGCGGGCCACTAGCGTTTGCCGGGTGGGGCCGAGACGGCCATGGCGATGTCCAGGCCGCCCGCGAGTTCGGCCTGCACCAGCAGTTGGCAGATCTCGCGGTGGTCCAGCTCCGGGTGAAGCTCGGCCAGCATGCCCACCCGCATCCAGTGCTCGGCCTGCGAATTGATCGACCTGCTGAGAGCGGTTCCCGCCACGCGCAGGTTCTCGTGCATCAGGTCTGAAATCTTGACGATACCCATCCATCACCTATATATGAAACGTATACGAATCATACATGTTTTGGATGGTGGTGATTGGAACTACCTGCGCTCGCCCGCCAGCTGGTCGGTGATGAACTTCCAGTGCGCCGGGCTCACCGGTGTGATGGAGAGCCGGTTGCCGCGCTTGAGCACCACCAGCTCAGCCAGCTCGGGCGTCTCGCGCAACTCGGGCAGGCCGATCAGCCGCGTCTTGCGCAGGGCCTGCACGTCCAGCAGCAGCCAGCGTGGTGCGTCGGGTTTCGACGCGACGTCGAAGTAGGGCGACTTGGCGTCGAACTGTGTGGGGTCGGGCCGCGTGGTGGACGCCACGCGCGCGATGCCGGCGATGCCGGGCTCGGGGCAGCTGGAGTGATAGAACAGCACGCCGTCGCCGACCTGCATGGCGTCGCGCATGAAGTTGCGGGCCTGGTAGTTGCGCACACCGGTCCAGGGCACGGTGGCTTTGGGGGCAGCGAGCGCGTCGTCGATCGAGCACTCTTCGGGCTCGGATTTCATCAGCCAGTAGTGGGTCATGGGGGTGTCCTTTCAGGCATCGGTGAATCGCGGCTCAGCCGGGCGCTTCGGCCTCGGGCCACAGCTTGGGAAAGTAGAAGCGCAAGGCGTGTTGCGGCACACCCAGGCGAAGCCGGCCATGGGGGGAGTCTGACTCCAGCAGGCCGCGCTTGAGCAGGGCGCTCACCTGGGCCGTGGCCAGCCGCTCGCCCAGGCTGAGCATGGCCTTGAAATCGGCGCGGTCCAGGTCGCCCTGGGTGGCAAACAGGTAGTGCAGGGCACGCAGGGATTCGGTGCGCACACCCTGTTTCACCACCTGTTCCTCGTAGTCCAGGCACGCGGCCATGCGGTCTTTCATACCGTCGAGTGCGAGCGCCTTCGACATGAATCTCACCTGATCCTGGCAGACGTCCAGGACGTAGGCGATCCATTGCTCCAGGCCCCGCTCGGTCAGGTTGCCGCGCCCGTCGAGGTCGCCCGCCCGGGGTTCATCGGCGGCCGACAGCCGGGCGTAGTAGGTGTCCTGGCTGCGCGCGAAACCGCGCAGGGGCGACCACAGTCCGCTGGTGAGGCCGAGATGGCCCAGCACAAGGTGGCTGTGCAGCCGCGCCACGCGGCCGTTGCCATCGCGGAAGGGGTGGATCCAGGCCAGCCGGTGGTGCGCGGCGGCCATGGCCGCGACCTGCAGTTCACCCCGTCGCACCCGCCCATAGCCCTGGGACCAGCGCGCCAGGAAGGTGGCCACCTGGTCGGCGGCGGGCGCCGCATGCCGATCCACGCTGACCTGCTGGCGGCGCAACTCGCCTGGGTGCAAGGTTTCTGGTGGCTCGGTGTGGGGGATGGCGAGATCGTCCGATGGCAGGCGGGCAAACAGGTCCTGGTGGATGTCCTGAACGGTTTGCGGCGACCAGACGCGCGGCGTGTCCCATTGCGGCCAGAGCGTTTCCAGCTGGGTTTCGGTGGCCATGTGGGCCAGTGCCAGCCGCTGGCGGCGCGCCTTGTCGGCGTCTTTGGCGTAGTCGTCGCGCAGCGCCTGCTCGATCTCCAGGGGCAGCGTGTGCTGGCCTTCGATCTTGTTGGAGTAGTACGAGTTCATGGCCCGCAGCAGGCGCCGCAGGCCCGCCAGCGAGCCGGGCTGGCACAGGCCGTTGAGCCGGTCGGCCTGTCGGATCAGGTCGCCCGCCTGCTCCAGAAGAGGGCCCAGCCGGTGCTCACCAGGGAGCAGGGGCTCCATCTGGATGGGATTGTCATAAAGCTCAAACTTCTGCGACTTTGAAGGCATTCACAAGTGTATGTCCCATATGGGTTTTTATCAATTCATGCGGAAATTTTTGCGACTTTGTTTGCGACTTCGAGATCACCAGAAAAACTCAGTGCAGCTTCACCAGCGGCGTCGCCCGCTTCACCAGGAAACGCGCCACCGCCAGCACGCCGGTGCGCAGCGTGCCGAGCACGGCCTGGTGGTGCATCAGGTGCAGGCTCACGTACATCATGCGGGCGAACATGCCTTGCACGTACCAGGTGGAGCGGAACAGGTTGCCCATGAGGTTGCCCACCGAGGTCTGCGTGCCCAGCGAGACCAGCGAGCCGTGGTCCTTGTAGACGTAGGGCCTGGTGCTCGCGGGCAGGCCGTTGGCCCGGCGCAGCAGCGCATCGACGAGGTAACTGGCCTGCTGGTGCGCGGCCTGGGCGCGCGGGGGCACGAAGCCGCCTTCGGCCGTGGGACAGGCGGCGCAGTCGCCCAGTGCGTAGAGGTCGGTCTGGCCTTTCACCAGCAGGTTGGCCGCCACCTCCAGCAGGCCAGCGCGGGTGGTGGGCAGGCCGAGCGTGCCCAGCACGTCGGGCGCCTTGATGCCGGCCGCCCAGACCACGATGTCGGCGGCGAACACGCGGCCGGTGGCGTCTTCCACCTGCTCGGGCGTGATGCGCGCGACGCGGCAGTCGGTCTCGATGGTGACGTGGCGTTCGCGCAGCAGCTGCGCGGCGGCGGTGGACACCTTTTCGGGCAGGGGCGCGAGGATGCGGGCCGCACCTTCGAGCAGGGTGATCTGAACGTCTCGGTTCGGGTCGAGCCGGCGAAAGCCGTAGCGGGAATGCACCACGCTGGCTTCGCGCAACTCGGCCGCGAGTTCCACGCCGGTGGCGCCACCGCCGATGATGACCACGCGCACCTGCGCTTGCGAGCCCGCGCTCTTGCGCAGTTCGGCGGCGGTGAGCAGCTTGAGCATGCGCAGGCGGAAGTGCTCGGCATCGGCCGGGCGGTTGAGCGAGAGCGTGTGTTCGGCCGCGCCGGGCACGTTGAAGTGGTTGGCCGTGCTGCCGACAGCGATCACCAGCTGATCGAAGGGCAGGGTGCGCGCCGGAATGAGCTCCTGGCCGGTTTCGTCGTTCACCGGGGCCACGGTGAGGGTCTTGCCGGCGGTGTCGAGCGCGGTCATGGCGCCGAAGCAGAAGGTGAAGCGGTTGTCGTGCGCGAGCATTTCGTACGACAGGCCTTCCTGGTGGATGTCCAGCGTGCCGGCGGCCACTTCGTGCAGCGAGGGCTTCCAGATGTGGAAGAGCTGCTGGTCGACCAGGGTGACCTGTTCCGCGCCGAGCTTGCGCCCGAGTTTGCAGGCCAGTTCCAGGCCGCCCGCACCACCACCCACGATCACGATTCTTGTCTGCATGTGTTCCGTCTCAGTGGAAGACCAGCTGCCACTGTAGACGACGCGGCGCTCCCTTCAGGTTCGCTCGGGCTTGCGGCCGGTCACAAGCACGAACTCCGCCGGCACGGCGTGGCCGGCACCGCGGCGCCAGGGCGCGAGGGCGTCGAGGTAGCGGGCGCAGGCCCGCGCCCGCGCGGCATCGCCAAAGCGCGACCAGGCCAGCGCCACCGGGCCGCCGGCGAAGGCGGCGCGGCAGGCCTCGTCGCCGCTGGCGTAGCGCAGCGTGGTGCTGAGGCGCTCGGTCTGCAAGCCGGTCGCGCCCGCCTCGCCGCACAGCCGCGCCAGTGTGTCGCCCTGGCCGAGGCGGAAGAACAGCGGGCAGACTTCGGTGGTCACTTCGGCATCGACGATGGGAAACAGCGCCGACCAGCCGCAGCGCTCGCGCTCGCCCCACACGGCCAGGCCCAGCCGGCCACCCGGGCGCAGCACGCGCAGCAGCTCTTTCAGGGCCTGCTCGGGTTCGGGCAGGTACATCAGGCCGAAGGCGCAGAGCGCCGCGTCCAGGCCCGCGTCGGGCAGCGCGAGCTGTTCGGCGTCCATGCGCTCGAAACGCAGGTGGGGCTGCCCGCCGGCGTGTGCGCGGCGCGCGGCGGCCTGCACCATGCGCTCCGACAGATCGACCCCGATCACCTGGCCCAGCGGCCCCACGCCCTGCGCCGCGCGCAGGGTGACCAGGCCGGTGCCGCAGGCCACGTCGAGCACGTGTTCACCGGCTTGCAGCGCCACCTTCTCCAGCAGGCGGGCCTGTGCCGGGGCGAGCTGGGCCTGCCACAGGGTTTCGTAGTCGTCCGCGGCCAGGTCCCAGCCGTAGCGCTGCACGCGGCGCTGCAGACGGGCGTCCATGGCCGGGCGTGTCCTCAGCGGCGCGTGATGACGATTTCGAGGTATTCGCTGGGCACCACCAGCGCGGCGGGCCCGCCCCGGTTGAGGCGGTTCAACAGCTCGCTGAGGTCGGTCTCGAGTGCCTGGGCCTTGTCCGCTGGCAGCGCGGCAAAGGCCTTGTGCACCGGGCCGTACCAGGTGCGGAACACGTCGATGAAGTGCGCCGCGGAGCGGTAGCGGAAGTTGAACAGCCGGGGCGTGGCTTCGATCTTCGCGGCGGCGTTGCCGAAGAGTTCGCGCAGGTGGGCTTCGGTGCCCCAGAGCGAGGGCGGCTGCACGCCGGCCGGTGGCGGCAGATGGCGCCCCAGGGTCTTGAACAGCTGGCCGATGAAGCCTTCGGGCGTCCAGTTGGCCAGGCCGATGCGCCCGCCCGGGCGGCACACGCGCGCCATCTCGGCCGCGCTGCGGGCGTGGTCGGGCGCGAACATGACGCCGAAGGTGGAGAGCACCACGTCGAAGCTGGCGTCGTCGAAGGGCAGTTCTTCCACGTCGGCGACCTGGAATTGCACGTCCAGCCTTTCGGCTTGTGCGCGCTCGGCGCCGCGTTCGAGCAGGGTGGGCACGTAGTCGGTGGAGGTGACCCGGGCGCCCCGGCGCGCGGCGGCCAGGGTGGCGTTGCCGTTGCCGGCGGCCACGTCGAGCACGCGCTCGTCCCAGCGCAGGTCGCAGGCTTCGGCGAGCGATTCGCCGACGAGCTGCAGCGTGGTGCCGATGACGGCGTAGTCGCCGCTGGCCCAGGCGGCCTGCTGGCGGGTTTTCAGGGCGATGAAGTCGGTGGGGGCGTTCATGATGGTGTCTCCGCTGAGGGGTGGGTGGGCCGAGGGCGACCCGGCATGCAGTGGAACGCGCGGGGGCGCATGGCGTCCTGCCCGAAGCGCGCTCCGGGCTGCCCGATCGTCCGGATCTGGCCCGGCGCGACGGCGCGGCTGACCGCGCGTCCGGAAATGCTGTCCCGGCGTCCGGCCCGGGCGCGCGAGCCGACGTGCTGCCTTGGTGCCGCGAGGCCGGGCGCCCATAATTCCGTGGCCCGGAGGTGCACCGTGACGCAACAACCCATTGCAGAGGCCCTGCAGCGCGTGCAAGCCGTGCTGCAGCGCCGGCCCGAGGCCGGCTTGCACGAGGACGGGCCCGCCACCGCCCGCTGGACCGGCGGCACGCGCGTCGTGGCCAGCCACGCCAACGGAACGCAGGTGCCGACCGACATGCCTGGCGAGCTGGGCGGCACCGGCGATCGGGTGACGCCGGGCTGGCTGTTCCGCGCGGGACTGGCCTCCTGCGCGACCACCTCCATCGTGATGGTGGCGGCCGCCGAGGAAGTCGCACTCACCCTCCTGGAGGTGAAGGCCACCAGCCGCTCCGATACGCGCGGTCTGCTGGGCATGCGCGATGCCGATGGCCGGGCGGTGGCCGCCGGACCGGGGGACGTGCAACTGGCCGTGCGCATTCAGGCAAACGGTGTACCGCCCGAGCGGCTGGAGGCGCTGGTGCGGACGGCGGTGGGCCGCTCGCCCATTCCGAGTGCGTTGCAGACCGCCACGCCGCTGGCCTTGCGCATCGACACCGGGTGAGACCGTGGACGCTTTGTCGGAAACCCTGCGCGTGGTGCAACTGGTGGGCGCCATCTTTCTCCAGGGCCGCTTCACCGCGCCCTGGTGCTACCAGTCGCCGCGCGCCGACGCGGCCGCGCCGCTGCTGGAGCCCGATGCCGAGCGGGTGGTGATCTTCCACCTGGTGACGGAAGGCGAATGTTTCGTGGAGCTGGAGCACCAGCCGCCGGTGCGGCTGGGCGCGGGGGATGTGATCGTGTTTTCACAGGGCGACGCACACCGCATGGGATCGGCCCCCGGCCTCACGCCCGCGCCCGGCACGCCGCTGAAGGAGCTGCTGCAGCGCCGGCCCCGCCAGCTCATGTACGGCGGCGGCGGTGCCTCCACCCGGCTGCTGTGCGGCTACCTGGCGTGCGACGCGCGGCTGGCCCGCCTGCTGCTGGCCGGCTTGCCGCCGCTGGTGCGCGTGAACGTGCGCGGCTCGAACGCGGGCACCTGGCTGGAGGCCTCGGTGCGCTACGCGCTGGCCGAGGCGCGCTCGCCCCGGCCGGGGGGTGCGGGCGTGCTGTCCAAACTGGCCGAGGTGCTGTTCATCGAGGTGCTGCGCCTCTACATCAACGAGCAGAGCGCGGGCCGCACCGGCTGGCTCGCGGGTTTGGGCGACCGCGTGGTGGGCGCCGCGCTCAACGCGTTGCACCAGCGCCCGGCGCATGCCTGGACGCTGGAGGAACTCGCGCGCGAGGCGGGTACCTCGCGCTCGGTGCTGGCCGAGCGTTTCCAGCACCTGGTGGGCAGCTCGCCCATGCAGTACCTGATCCAGTGGCGCATGATGCTCGCCGCCAACCTGCTGTGCCGCAGCAAGGCGCCGCTCTCGCGCATTGCCGAAGACGTGGGCTACCAGACCGACACCGCCTTCATCCGCGCGTTCCGGCGCGAGTACGGCGTGCCGCCGGCCACCTGGCGGCGCCGGCGCGCGGCGCAGGAGGAACTGGCCGCACCCACCTGATCGGTGGGCGGTGGTGCGGTGTGCCACCATGGCGGTTTTCCAGCCTCGAAAGGAAACCCCATGGACCCGTTCATGCAAGCCGCCATCGACGAAGCCCGGCTGGGCCGCGCCGAGGGAGGTATTCCGATCGGCTCGGTGCTCGTGCACCAGGGCCGCATCATCGGGCGCGGCCACAACCGGCGGGTGCAGCAGGGCAGCGCCATCCTGCACGGCGAGATGGACGCGCTGGAGAACGCGGGCCGGCAGCCGGCGCGGGTCTACCAGGAGTCGGTGATCTACACCACGCTCTCGCCGTGCCCGATGTGCAGCGGCGCGATCGCGCTCTACGGCATTCCGAAGGTGGTGGTGGGCGAGAACGAAACCTTCATGGGCGAGGAAGACTGGTTGCGCAGCCGGGGCGTGGAGGTGCAGGTGCTTCAGGACGCCAGCTGCGTGCACCTGATGCAGGACTTCATCGCCGCCGAGCCCGGGCTCTGGAACGAGGACATCGGCGAGCCCTGAGGCGGCGCAAGCTCAGGGGCTGGCGGCGGCCTCGCCGGTGGCGCGCGGCCGGACCACCTCGCAGTGCCAGCGGTCATGCCGCAGGATGCGGCCCGCCGCCTCCAGCTGGCGCAGCGAGCGCGCGATGGTTTCGCGCGTGGTGGAGAGCAGGGCGGCCAGCGCGACGTGGCTGGGCAGGCGGATGGCCTGGCTGCGCTGTTCGCGGGCGTACAGCTGGAGGGTGGCGAGCAGTTTCTGCTGCAGGCCCTTGATGCGCATGACGCGCGACCAGTCGGCGAGCTGGCCGTGCGAGTCCACCAGGTGGGCCTGGATGCAGGCGTGGAACTGGCGGTCCACCACGCCCAGGCGGTAGAAGTCGGGCACGTCCACGCTGCAGACGCGCCCGGTCGTGAGGGCCAGGGCGCCGATCTGCTCCTGGTGCCCGTAGACCGCGTAGTGCCCCAGGGTCTTGCCCCGGCCGAGCAGGGCCACGGGATGCGGTTGGCCGTCCTCCCCCTGGCGGGTGGCCATCACGGCCCCCACCTTGATGATGGAAATGCGCTGTGCCACCACGCCTTCGAGCTGGAGTGCGTCGCCCTTGCCGAAGGCCGATTCCTCGATGCATGAAGCGAGCAGCTCGCGCGAGGCGTCGGGCAGGCCGCCGATCAGGCAGACGCTGAGCGTGGCGCAATGGCCGCAGCGCGTCCGGCAGCGGGGCGGCTGGACAGGGGCGGCATCGGTGGGCGCATTGGGCTGTTTCATAAGGGCCCCGGGATTTAAACAAGGGTTGCTCTCCAGTGGACGCGAATGGGGGACGAAAAAACGCGTGCTGCGTCACATCTGTTGCAGATTCCTGCTTTTCTGCTGCGTTTTTTGAGATACCGCAAGGCCCATGTGTGCCGAAATAGGGTTCCATGCGGTCCTCTGCGGGCCCGCAGTGCGAGCACCCCACCTCCCACAGCGAGACACTTGCCGATGCGAAACAACCAGCCCGTGACGCAGCAGGAACACGAGTTCGATGAACACAGCACCCTGCTGTCGACCACCGACACGCAGAGCCACATCGTCCACGCCAATGCCGCCTTTTTGCAGGTCAGCGGGTTCACCGCCGAGGAGCTGATCGGCCAGCCGCACAACCTGGTGCGACACCCCGACATGCCGCCCCAGGCGTTTGCCGACATGTGGGCCACCCTGCGTCAGGGCATGCCCTGGTCGGCGCTGGTGAAGAACCGGCGCAAGAACGGTGACCACTACTGGGTGCGCGCCAATGCCGCGCCGGTGATGCGCAACGGCGTCTTGACGGGGTACCTGTCGGTGCGCACCAAGCCGGCCCGCGACGAGGTGCAAGGGGCCGAGGCGCTGTACCAGCGCTTCCGGGAGGGCCGGGCGCAGGGGTGGCGCTTCTTTCGCGGCCTGGTGGTGCGCAGCGGTCCGCTGGCCTGGCTGTCCTGGAGCCGCTGGCTGGGCGTGAGCGGGCGCATCCGCCTGGCGCTGCTGCTGCCCGGCGTGGGCATGGCCGCGGTGCTGGCGCTGTCGGGCCTGACGGGGGAGCGGCTGGCGTGGACGGCGGGTCTGCTGGCACTGCTGCTGGCGGGGGCGGCGTTCTGGCTGCAGCGGCAGCTGGCCGAGCCGCTCAAGTTGGTGTTGCAACAGGCCCAGCGGGTGGCCAGCGGGCATGCCGGCGGACTGGCCAGCCTGAACCGGGTGGACGAGATCGGCATGCTGCTGCTGACCGTGAACCAGTCGGCGCTGAACCTGCGCTCGCTGCTGGCGGACATGTCGACCCAGGCCGCAGGGGTGTCGGTGGCCAGCGGCGAGATCGCCCATGGCAACGACGACCTGAGCAGCCGCACCGAGCAGACCGCCGCCAACCTGCAGCAGACCGCGTCGTCGATGGAGCAACTGGTGGCCACCATGCGGCAGAACGCGAGCGCGGCCCAGGATGCGGCCACGCTGGCGCGGCAGACCAGCGAGGTGGCGAGCTCGGGCGGCGAGGCCATGCGGGCGATGGCGCGCACCATGGAGCAGATCACGCGCTCGAGCCACCGCATCGCCGAGTTCGTGGACATCGTGGACGGCATCGCCTTTCAGACCAACATCCTGGCGCTCAACGCCGCCGTGGAGGCCGCGCGCGCGGGCGAGCAGGGTCGGGGGTTCGCGGTGGTTTCCACCGAGGTGCGCACGCTCGCGCAGCGCAGCGCGAACGCGGCCAAGGAGATCCGCGAACTGATCGACGGCAGCCTGGCCGGCATTCGGGAAGGGGCCGCGCAGGTCGAGGCCACCGGCTCGCGCATGAACGAGATCGTCGCGCAGGTGGGCGATCTCACGCGGTTGATCACCACGGTCAACGCGGCCTCCGTTCAGCAGACGCGCGAAATGGAGCAGCTCAACACCGCCGTGGGGCGGCTGGACGAGATGACCCAGCAGAACGCGGCGCTGGTGGAGCAGAGCGCCGCCGCCGCCAACGCCTTGAACCACCAGTCGCAGAGCATGAAAAGCGCGGTGGGGATCTTTGCCTGAGGAGCAGAAGACCATGTCGCCGACCTCCATGCCCGCCGCCGAAGACGTGATGCGGCGCCTCCAGATGCTGGAGATGATCGTGCAGAACACCTCCAACATGGTGGTGGTGACCGACGAGACGCGGCGCATCATCTGGGTCAACGCCGCTTATTCGCGCATCACCGGCTGGCCGCTGGAGGAGTGCGTCGGGCGCCGCCCGGCCGAGTTGCTGCACGGGCCGCAGACCAGCACGCTGTCGCTCTCCCGCCTGGGCGCGCTGCTGCGGCAGGGGCAGTCGGTGCAGGACTTCGAGCTGCTGAACTACAAGCGCTCGGGTGAGCCTTACTGGGTGTCGCTCAACATCGAGCCGATCCGCGACACCGCCGGCCGCCTGACGAGTTATGTGTCGATCCAGTCCGACATCACCGAGCGCAAGAAGCGCGAGCTGGTCATGGCCGACCTACAGCACCGCCTGGAACTGGCCCAGCGGCTGGCGCGGCTGGGCCGCATCGAACACGACGAGGAGACCGGGCGCTCGCGCTGGACCTCGGAGATCTACCGCATCCTCGGCTGCGAGCGCGACGAGGAGGAACGCGACCTGCAGGCCTTCGTGGCGCATGCCCACGCGCAGGACCGGCCCGCGCTCCAGGCCGCGCTGGACGACGCCCTGCGCTCGGGCGACGAGATCGACGTCGAATTCCGTGTGGTCACCGCCACCGGCGCCTTCCGCTGGGTGCGCTGCCGGGGCGTGCCGCACGTGGGGGCCAAGGCGGTGGAACTGCCGCTCACCTTCACGGTGCAGGACGTGACGCTCTACAAGAACCTGATCGAGCAGCGCCACCGGCGCAACGAGGACCTGAACCAGCAGGTGCTGCTGCGCACGCGCCAGCTGGAGGAAGCCTACGGTTCGCTGGAGGAGTTTTCGTACGCGCTCTCGCACGACCTGCGCACGCCACTGCGCCACATCGCCGGCTTCGCCGAGCTGCTCAGGGAGGAGGTGATCGCGGGCGACGTGCAGGGCAGCCTGCCGTACTGCGACAAGATCATCCGCGCCGCCGTGCAGATGAGGCACCTCATCGACGGCATGTTGTCCTTCGCGCGCCTGGGTCGAAAAGGCATGAAGGTGGGCGAGGTGGACATGGCCGCGCTGGTGGACGAAACCGTGGGCATGCTGGCGATCGACGTTGGCATGAAGAAGCTGCGCTGGCGCATCCAGCCCGGCCTGCCCAAGGTGCAGGGCGACCCGGTGTTGCTGCGCGAGGTGTGGGCCAATCTGCTGGACAACGCGGTGAAGTACGCCTCCCACCGCGAGGTGATCGAGGTCGAGGTCGGGTGGCGGTCGCTGCCCGACGGCACCGAGTTCCATGTGCGCGACAACGGCGTGGGTTTCGAGCCGGGGCAGGCGGAGCGGCTGTTCGGCATGTTCCAGCGCCTGCACAGCGACCCGCGCTTCGAGGGCGCGGGCATCGGGCTGGCGCTGGTGCGCCGCATCGTGGAGTACCACGGCGGGCGCATCTGGGCCGACGCCTGTCCTGACCAGGGCGCCACCTTCCATGTGTTCCTGCCCTTGACGGTGGCGCCGGACGGCGCCGACGAGGCCGGCCTGCGGCCCGAGGACGCCCCGCCCGTGGGCCGCAGCGCCTGAACAGGCCCTACATCCAGAGCGCGCGCCAGGCCAGGCGCGGCAGGTCGGCCTTGTGCAGCGTCACGCGGGTCCGCCAGCTGCGGTGCTGCTGCGCGGCGATGGCGTCGAGGATGCGCAGGCCGCCCTGCACCACGAGGCGCAGTTCCCAGCCGGCGCGGCCCGGCACCCGGTGCACCAGGGGCGCGCCCTGCTGCATGAGGCCCCGCGCAGAGGCGCAGAGTTCGGCCACCACGGCCTGCATGGCCTGCTCCTTCGGGTGGTGGTCGGACGCGAAGTCGGCCACCACCACCCCCTGGCGCCGCAAGGTGTCGGCCGGCAGGTAGACGCGCCCGCGCGGCAGGTCCACGCTGATGTCCTGCCAGAAGTTGATGAGCTGCAGGGCACTGCAGATCTGGTCACTCTGCCGCAGCGAGGTCTCGTCGCGCACCCCGTACAGGTGCAGCAGCAGGCGGCCCACCGGGTTGGCCGACAGGCGGCAGTAGGCCAGCAGCTCGGGCGTGTCGGCGTAAGGGTGGTCGCTGGCGGTGTGGCGCACGTCTTGCTCGAAGGCGCTGAGCAGGTCGTGCAGGGGCTGGGCGGGCAGGGCGTGGCGGTGCGCGGCCTCGCCCAGCGCACGGAAAAGGCCCGACCAGCGTGCGTCGGGCGTGTGCGGCGTGGCGCGCTGCAGGCAGTGCTGCAGTTCGGTCCGATAGGCGGCGAGGTCGGCCAGGCGCTGCGGCGCCGGGGCATCGCCTTCGTCGGCGATGTCGTCGGCGGTGCGGGCGAAGTGGTAGAGGGCGCCGATGGCCGGGCGCAGCGCCGGCGGGCACAGCCAGGAGGCCACGGGGAAGTTCTCGTAGTGCCCGATGCCCGCGCCCATCGGCCCGGCCTCAGCCTTGCTGGATGACGCCGTTGTCATGAAGAACACGCATGTTTTTGATCTACAATTTTTATTACTAACCGGTCAGTCATTAGTGTGGGTCCTTGACGAAGAGGGCTCCCGCGTCCCGTGGTTCCATCCCGCCTCCCTCAGCCATGCCATGAATACACCGCATTTTGTCCTGATCGTGACCGCCGCACTGGCTCTCTCCGCCTGCTCGCGGCCTCCTGCGCCCGAGGAGCCGATCCGCTCGGTCAAGCTGCTCACCGTGGGCACGGGCAACGTGGTGGCGCGCAGCGAGTACGCCGGCGAGGTGCGGGCGCGCACCGAATCCCGGCTGGGCTTTCGGGTCGGGGGCAAGCTGGTGGCGCGTCCTGCCGAGGTGGGGCAGCGGGTGAAGCCGGGCCAGTTGCTGGCGCAACTGGACGCGCAGGACCTCGCGCTCTCCAGCCAGGCGGCCCAGGCTCAGGTGAGCGCCGCCCAGACCCAGCGCGACCTCGCCGCCGCCGATCTCAAGCGCTACCAGGACCTGCAGGCCCAGGGTTTCGTGAGCGGTGCCGAGATCGAGCGGCGCCAGGCCACGCTGCAGTCGGCCGAGGCCACGCTTCGACAGGCGAAGGCGCAAGGGGCGGTGCAGGGCAACCAGGCGGGCTATGCGCGCCTGCTGGCCGACGGCGACGGCGTGGTGCTCTCGGTGGAGGCCGAGGTGGGTCAGGTGGTGGCCGCCGGCACTCCCGTGGTGCGGGTGGCGCGCGACGGTGCGCGCGACGTGGTGATCGCCGTGCCCGAGGACCGGGTGGCGCAGATCCGCCCCGGGGCGACGGCGCAGGTGCGGCTGTGGGCCGGCGCAGGCGCGGCCTCTGCCGCCGCCGCACCGCTGGAGGCGACGGTGCGCGAGGTGGCGGCCAGTGCCGATGCGGCCACGCGCACCTACCAGGTGAAGCTCTCCCTGCCCGACGGCGCGGCCGTGCCGCTGGGGGCGACGGCCTATGTGACGCTGGGCGGCGCGGTGGCCGGCCCGGCGGTGATCAAGCTGCCCACCAGCGCGCTGATGCGCGCCGACCAGGGCTCGGCCGTGTGGGTGTTCGATGCGGCTGCGGGCACGGTGCAGCCCCGCCCGGTGAAGGTGGCCGGGGCCGACGGCAACGAGATGGTCATCCTGGACGGGCTCAAGCCGGGTGAGGAGGTGGTGGCCACCGGGGTGCATGTGCTCTCGCCGGGGCAGAAGGTCACGCGCTTCACGGCTTCCGCCACGCAGTGAGGCCCGGCATGAACGACGCTTCATCGACGACGCCGGCCGGCGACACCGGCTCCTGGGTTTCGCGCTTCAACCTGTCGCAGTGGGCGCTGGACCACCAGGCCTTCACCCGCTACCTGATGATCGTTCTGATGGTGCTGGGCGTGGTGGGCTACTTCCAGCTCGGCCAGGATGAAGACCCGCCGTTCACCTTCCGGGCGATGGTGGTGCGCGCCTACTGGCCCGGCGCCACGGCCGAGCAGGTCGCCGAGCAGGTGGCCGACCGCATCGAGAAGACGCTGCAGGAGGTGCCCTATGCGGACAAGATCCGCAGCTACTCCAAGCCGGGCGAGACGCTGATCATCTTCCAGCTCAAGGACTCCTCGCCGCCGCAGGAGGTGCAGCAGATCTGGTACACGGCGCGCAAGAAGGTGGGCGACATGCGCGGCACCTTGCCGCAGGGCGTGGTGGGCCCGTTCTTCAACGACGAGTTCGGCGACGTGTACGGCGTGATCTACGCGCTGCAGGGCGAAGGCTTCTCGCCGGCCGACAAGAAGCAGGTGGCCGACGACGTGCGCCAGCGCCTGCTGCGCGTGAAAGACGTGCGCAAGGTCGAGCTGTTCGGCGTGCAGGACGAGAAGCTCTACATCGAGATTTCGCAGAAGCGCCTGGCCACGCTGGGCCTGAACCTGCAGCAGGTGCTGGACGCGCTGGGGCAGCAGAACGCGGTGGAATCGGCTGGCTCGGTGCAGACGCCGCAGGACGTGGTCCAGGTGCGCGTGGCCGGCGCCTTCAATTCGGTCGAGCAGTTGCGGGCCATGCCGATCCGCGCGGCCAACGGCACGCAGATCCGCCTGGGCGACATCGCGAAGATCGGCCTGGGCTACGTGGACCCGCCGCAGGTGCTGGTGCGCCACGAGGGGAAGGACAGCATCGCGCTGGGCATCTCCATGGCCAAGGGGGGTGACATCATCGCCCTGGGCAAGGCGCTCAAGACCACCGTGGCCGGCATCGAGGCCACGCTGCCGGCGGGCATGACGCTGGCCCAGGTGCAGGACCAGCCCAGCGCGGTGACGAACTCGGTCAACGAGTTCGTGAAGGTGCTGATCGAGGCGGTGGTGATCGTGCTCGCGGTGAGTTTCCTGGCGCTGGGGCTGCACCGGCGACCGGGCGGCCGGGGCCTGAAACGCTACGTGCTGGACATGCGCCCGGGCCTGGTGGTGTTCATCACCATCCCCCTGGTGCTGGCCATCACCTTCCTGGCCATGCACTACTGGGGCATCGGCCTGCACAAGATCTCGCTGGGCTCGCTGATCATCGCGCTGGGCCTGCTGGTGGACGACGCCATCATTGCGGTGGAGATGATGGTGCGCAAGCTCGAAGAGGGCTACGACATGATGCGCGCGGCCACCTTCACCTGGGACGCCACGGCCATGCCCATGCTGACGGGCACGCTGATCACCGCTGCCGGCTTTCTGCCGATCGGCCTGGCCAACTCCACCACCGGCGAGTACACCTTTGCGATCTTCGCGGTGACCGTGCTCGCGCTGGTGATCTCCTGGGTGGTGGCGGTGCTGTTCGTGCCCTACCTGGGGGTGGTGCTGCTCAAGGTGAAGCCGCACGCCGAAGGCGAGCCGCACGAGGTGTTCGACGGCCCGTTCTACGTGCGCTTCCGCGCCGTGGTGGACTGGTGCGTGCAGCACCGCTGGCTGACCATTGGCGCGACCATCCTGACCTTCGTGCTCGGCATCGCCGGCATGGGTTCGGTGCAGCAGCAGTTCTTCCCGGATTCGAGCCGGCCCGAGATTCTGGTGGACATCTGGCTGCCCGAGGGCAGCAGCATGCCCGCCATGGACGAGGTGACCCGCCGCGTGGAAAACCGGCTGGCGAAAGAAGAGGGCGTGCGCGGCGTGACCACCTGGGTGGGTTCGGGCGTGCCGCGTTTCTACCTGCCGCTGGACCAGATCTTCCCGCAGACCAACGTGTCGCAGATGATCGTGCTGCCGCAGGACCTGAAGACGCGGGAGCACCTGCGCAAGGCCTTGCCCGGTCTGCTGGCCACCGAATTCCCCGAGGTGCGCGGGCGCGTGAAGCTGCTGCCCAACGGCCCGCCAGTGCCGTACCCGGTGCAGTTCCGCGTGGTCGGCTCCGACCCGCAGGTGTTGCGCGGTCTGGCCGACGAGGTGAAGCTGGCGATGCGCGAGAACCCGAACATGCGCGGCGTGAACGACAACTGGAACGAGTCGGTGAAGCGCCTGCGGCTGGAGGTGGACCAGGCCAAGGCGCGCGCGCTGGGGGTGTCGAGCCAGTCGATCGCTCAGGCGTCGCGCACGCTGTTGTCGGGCACCACGGTGGGCCAGTACCGCGAGGGCGACAAGCTGATCGACATCGTGCTGCGCCAGCCGCTGGAGGAGCGCGATGCGATCACCAGCCTGGCCAATGCCTACCTGCCCACGGCCAGCGGCCAGGCGATTCCGCTGTTGCAGATCGCCAGGCCGGTGTTCGACTGGGAGCCGGGCGTGTTGTGGCGCGAGAACCGCGACTATGCGATCACGGTGCAGGGTGACGTGGTCGAGGGCCTTCAGGGGGCGACGGTGACGGCGCAGTTGCAACCCAAGCTCAAGGCGATCAGCGACGGCTGGGCGTCGAAGGGGCTGGGGGCGTACCACATCGAGGTGGCGGGCGCGGTGGAGGAGAGCAGCAAGGGTTCGGCCTCGATCGTGGTGGGCGTGCCTTTGATGTTGTTCATCGTGTTCACCTTGTTGATGTTGCAGTTGCAGAGTTTCAGCCGGTCGATGCTGGTGTTCCTGACCGGGCCTTTGGGCATGGCGGGGGTGGCAGGGGCTTTGCTGTTGCTGAACCGGCCGTTCGGTTTCGTGGCTTTGCTGGGGGTGATCGCCTTGATGGGGATGATCCAGCGCAACTCGGTGATCCTGATCGATCAGATCGAGCAGGACCGGGCGCGCGGTGTGCCGGCGTGGGACGCGATCGTGGAGGCGGCGGTGCGGCGGATGCGGCCCATCGTGTTGACGGCGGCGGCGGCGGTGTTGGCGATGATTCCCTTGTCCCGCAGTGTGTTCTGGGGGCCGATGGCTGTCGCGATCATGGGCGGCCTTATCGTGGCGACGGTGTTGACTCTGCTGGCTTTGCCGGCGATGTACGCGGCCTGGTTCCGGGTTCGTCGGCCTGCCTGAGTTTTTTTGGTGGACCTCGCGGGCGCATGGGCGTCCGGCACTCTGCTCCGCGGGTGTCCCCCGACCCGGCTTCGCCGGGTCTCCTCCTTTACCCCGCTGCGCAGAGCACCGAACACCCATGCGCCAGGAGGTGTAGGCAAACCAGCGCTTCGCACACCCATAGGTCATCGGCGAGGGCGGGGTGAGGGCGCAGCGAAGTAAAGGAGGAGGGGCGGCGAAGCCGGCCCGGGGGACATGAGCGGAGCCCTCACCCCGCCCTCGCCGAGGACCGCTCTAGCCGGAGGCTCCAGGCAGGCAACAATAGAACCCATGCGCCTAAGACACATCGAAGTTTTCAACGCGGTGATGCTCACCGGCAGCGTGAGCGCCGCCGCCCGCATGATCAACGTCACGCAGCCCGCCGTGAGCCGCACGCTGCAGCACGCCGAGATCCAGCTGGGCTTCCAGCTGTTCCAGCGCGTCGGCGGGCGCTTGCGGCCCACCGACGAGGCCCAGACCCTCTACCCCCACATCGAACGCCTGTTCGCCCAGCTCGATGAAGTGCAGCGCCTCTCCGCCAGCCTCAAGGCCGGGCGCGGCAAGGGCGAGTTGCGCGTGCTCACCGTGCTCGCCCTGAGCTACGAAGTGTTCCCGCGCGCCATGCGCCTGTTCCGCGAAAAACACCCCACCGTGCGCGTGCACCACGAAGCGCTGCACTCGCCCCAGATCATCTCCTCCCTGGTGCTGCAGGAAGCCGACGTGGGCTACGTCTTCAGCGCCGTGTCACACCCCGCGCTGGTGCAGGAACAGCTGGCCGACCGCCATGTGGTGTGCGTGGTGCCCAAGGGCCTGCTGCCCGCGCGCCAGATTCGCACTGGCGTCATCACCCTGGCCCAGCTCTCGAAACTGCCGGTGATCGCGCTCGACGGCCGGGACCCGCTGGGCCTGCTGCTGGCCCACACCGTGCGCGACAGCGGCGCCGGCCTGCAGGAGGTGATGACCGTGCAGACCTACCACGTGGCGCTTGCGCTCGCGCACCACGGCGTGGGTGTGGCCATGGTGGAGAGTTGCACCGCCGCCTCGGCCGATCTCGCCAAGGTCGACGTGCTCCGGCTCGAGCCCATGGTGCCCACCACGGTGCGCATGCTGCGGCCCACCGCGCGGCCGAATTCGCTGACCACGCGCGCCTTCACGCGCTGCATGCAGCAGGCGTTGCTGGAGACCGCAGGCTGAGTTGCAGTTGCGCCGCGAGCCGCTGGGCACTGCCGAAGGCCAGCGTGAAACCCAGGGCGCCGTGCCCGGTGTTGAACCACAGATTGTCGGGCCCGCCGCGCAGCCGCCCCAGCACCGGCAGCCCGGTCGGTGTGGCCGGCCGCAGGCCGGCCCAGGGCCGCAGGTCGTCGCCGCAGCGGGCGTCGGGAAACAGGGCCTGGGCGCTGGCCGCCAGCGACGCGATGCGATCGGCCGGTATGTGTGTGTTTTCGCCCACCAATTCGGCCATGCCCGCCACGCGCAGGCGCGAGCCCAGGCGCGCGAACACCACCTTGCGGGCGGCGTCGGTCACGTTCACGCGCGGCGCCGCACCGGGGGCCTCGCTCACGTCCAGCGTGAGGCTGTAGCCCTTGAGGGGGTAGACCGGCACGCGCAGGCCCAGCGTGCGCGCCAGCGGGTGCGAGGCGGTGCCAAGCGCGACCACGAAGGCATCGGCTTCGATCGGGCCGCGCGGTGTCTCGGCCGCCACGACGCGGTCGCCGGCGCGCGTCAGCCGCGTGACCGGGGTGTCGAACGCGAAGCGCACGCCTCGCGCCAGCAGCAGGCGCAGCAGCTCCAGGCAGACCTGGTGGCAGTCGGCCGCGCACTCGCTGGGCGTGTGGATGGCGCCCGCGAAGCGGGGCGCGTAGCCGGCCAGAGCGGGCTCGACAGCCACGCACTCGGTGGGCGAGAGCGCGTGCTGCGGCGGGCTGCCGAGTTCGCGCTGCAAGGCCATCTGGCGGCGCGCGGCGGCGAAACTGGCCTCGTCGGCGCACAGCACCAGCTTGCCGGTGGCGGAGAAGTCGCACGCGATGCGCTCCTCGGTCATCAGGCGCTCGAAGCCGGCGCGGCTCTCCGCCGCCAGGGCCAGCAGGCTGGCCGTGGTGCGCCGCGACACGCCGGCGCGGCAGGCGGCCAGGAATTGCAGGCCCCAGGCCCATTGGTGCGGATCGGGTTGCAGGCGCAGTTTCAGCGGCGAGTCGGCCGCGAACAGCAGCTTGGGCAGCTGGCGCCAGATGCCTGGGTCGGCCAGCGGTTGCACATAGGCGTAGCTCAGCTGCGCGCCGTTGGCGGCGCTGGCGCCGGTGCCGGCCTGGGCGCGGTCGACCACGGTGACCTCGAAGCCCTCGCGCCACAACTGCCAGGCCGCCGCCAGGCCGACGATGCCGGCGCCGAGCACGCACACATGCGGAACCCTGGAGGAAGGAACGTTCATGGAGGGGAATGTAGGCACGCGGCGCCGGGGCGAAAAATGCCAATCGCGCCAACGCCCATGCCGTGAACTCATGGGCAGGCCATAACTGAAAGGCATGGATCGGGGTGAAAAAGGCATTTTTCCCGGTGAGCCGACGCTGCCTACACTGCGCCTCAATCGCTGTCACACCCCATCTCGTCTGCATGAGTTCCACCCGCGTCTTTCACCGCCAGTTGCACCGACCCATGCCGTTCGCCGTGAGCGGCCAGGGCATCACCCTGACCGACCAGGCCGGCAAGTCCTACCTCGATGCCTCGGGCGGCGCCGCCGTGTCCTGCCTGGGCCATGGGCACCCCGACGTGGTGGCCGCGATGCACGCGCAGATCGACCAGCTGGCCTATGCGCACACCAGCTTCTTCACCACCGAGGTGGCCGAGGAACTCGCCGACGTGCTGATCGACTCGGCGCCCGCGGGCATGAGCCACGTGTATTTCGTCAGCGGCGGTTCCGAGGCGGTGGAGGCGGCGCTGAAGATGGCGCGCCAGTATTTCGTGGAGATCGGCCAGTCGCAGCGGCGCCATTTCATCGCGCGGCGCCAGAGCTACCACGGCAACACGCTGGGCGCGCTGGCGGTCGGGGGCAATGCGTGGCGGCGCGAGCAGTTCAAGCCGCTGCTGATCGACGTGACCCATGTCTCGCCGTGCTACGAGTACCGCGACCGGCGCGAGGGCGAGAGCGCCGAGCAGTACGGCCAGCGGCTGGTGGACGAACTGTCCGACGCGATCGATCGCCTGGGGGGCGAGAACGTGATGGCCTTCGTGGCCGAGACGGTGGGCGGCGCCACGGCGGGCGTGCTCACGGCGGTGCCCGGTTATTTCAAGGGCGTGCGCGAGCTGTGCGACCGCCACGGCATCCTGCTGATCCTGGACGAGGTGATGTGCGGCATGGGCCGCACCGGCACCCTGCACGCCTGCGAGCAGGAGGGCGTGGTGCCCGACCTGATGACCATTGCCAAGGGCCTGGGCGGCGGCTATCAGCCCATCGGCGCGGTGCTGGCGCAGGGCAGGGTGGTGGACGCCTTCCGGCAGGGCAGCGGCCTGTTCCAGCACGGCCACACCTACCTGGGCCATGCGATCGCCTGCGCGGCCGCGCTCGCGGTGCAGCGCGTGATCCAGCGCGACGGCCTGCTGGCGCAGGTGCGCGAGCGCGGGCAACTGCTGCAATCGCTGTTGCAACAGGCCTTCGGCGGGCACCCGCACGTGGGCGACATCCGGGGGCGCGGGCTGTTCTGGGGCATCGAGCTGGTGGCCGATCGCGGCAGCCAACAGTGGTTCGACCCCGCGCGCAAGCTGCACGCCCGCATCAAGAGCGAGGCCATGGCCGGCGGCCTGATGGTCTATCCCATGGGCGGCACGGTGGATGGCCGCTGCGGCGATCACGTGCTGCTCGCGCCGCCTTTCATCAGCACGCCCGACGAGCTCGAGCAGATCGTGGCCCGGCTGGCCGGCGCCATCGACCGCGCGGTGGCCGCCTGATGGGGGAAAACCCCGTCGCCATCGCAGCAGGTCTGCACGAAGCTTGCTTGCTCTCGTGAGACGCCTTCGTGTCCGCACCCAGTTTGTTCCACCCCCGTCGAAACTTTCAGGAGCCCTCCGCATGAAAAAGATCCCCCTCAGCCTGAGCACTCTGGCCACTGCAGCCGCCCTGATGACGCCCATGGCCCCGGCCCAGGCGCAGCAGAAGTTCATGACCATCGGCACCGGGGGCGTGACGGGGGTGTATTACGCGGCGGGCGGTGCGATCTGCCGGCTGGTGAACAAGGACCGCGCCAGGCACGGCATCCGCTGCTCGGTGGAGTCCACCGGCGGCTCGGTGTTCAACGTCAACACGATCAAGGCCGGCGAGCTCGACCTGGGCTTCACCCAGTCCGACGTGCAGTTCAACGCGCTCAAGGGCGTGGGCCAGTTCAAGGACGCGGGCGCCTACGGCGACCTGCGCGCGGTGTTCGCGGTGCACCCCGAGCCGTTCACAGTGGTGGCCCGCAAGGAAGCCAACATCACCAAGTTCGAGGACTTCAAGGGCAAGCGCTTCAACGTCGGCAACCCGGGCTCGGGCACGCGCTCGTCGATGGAAGAGCTGCTCGCCGGTATGGGCTGGAAGCTGAGCGACTTCTCGCTGGCTTCCGAGCTCAAGGCCGACGAGCACGGCCCTGCGCTGTGCGACGGCAAGATCGACGGCTTCTACTACGCCGTGGGCCACCCGAGCGCCAACATCCAGGACCCCACCACGTCGTGCGGCGCCAAGCTGGTGTCCATCACCGGCCCGGCCGTGGACAAGCTGGTGGCCGAGAAGCCTTACTACGCCAAGGTCACGCTGCCCGGTGGCCTCTACCCGAACAACCCGCAGCCCACCCAGACCTACGGCGTGTCCGCCACCGTGGTGGCGTCGAGCAAGACCTCGGCCGAAACCGTGTACCAGGTGGTCAAGGCGGTGTTCGACAACTTCGACGAGTTCAAGAAGCTGCATCCCGCGCTGGCCAACCTCACGCCCGAAGGCATGGTCAAGGACGGCCTGAGCGCACCGCTGCACGAAGGCGCGCTGAAGTTCTACAAGGAAAAGGGCTGGGTCAAGTGAGGTGACGCGCCGGGCCGCGTGAGCGGCCCGGCTGTCGCGAATGGCGAAGGTGCTTCGCCATTTTTTTGACCCTCCCCACCGCCGCCCAGGCACGGAGCGCACCATGAGCACCGACATCGAAAAAGCCCCCGAAGCCCTGCAGCAACTCGTGGCCGACAGCGACACCGGGGGCCGCAAGCCCACGGGTGTCACGGCCGGTGTGGTGTTCTCCGTGTGCCTGCTCTGGGCGCTGTTCCAGTACTGGTACGCCTCGCCCCTGCCGTTCGAGCTCGGCATCGGCATCCTCAACGACACCGAGGCGCGCGCCATCCACCTGGCGTTCGCGCTGTTCCTGGCCTTTCTGGCCTGGCCGGCGTTCAAGCGCTCGCCGCGCCACCGCGTGCCGGTGATCGACTGGCTGCTGGCGGGGGTGGCGGCCTTTTGCGGTGCCTACATCATGCTGTTCTATGCGGACCTGGCCACGCGGCCGGGTCAGCCGAACGGCCTGGATATCGCGGTCGGCTTCGCCGGCGTCGTGCTGCTGCTGGAGGCCACACGCCGGGCCGTGGGCTGGCCCATGGCCGCGCTGGCGGTGGTCTTTCTGGCCTACTGTCTGCTCGGGCCGCACTTGCCGGAGGTGCTCTCGCACAAAGGTGCGTCGGTCAACCGGCTGATCTCGCACATGTGGCTCACCACCGAGGGGGTGTACGGCATCGCCCTGGGTGTATCGGCGGGCACCATCTTTGTCTATGTGCTGTTCGGTGCGCTGCTGGACCGCGCCGGGGGCGGCAACTACATGATGCAGGTCAGCTTCGCGGCCCTTGGGCATCTGCGCGGCGGGCCGGCCAAGGTCGCGGTGGTGTCTTCGGCACTCAACGGCATGATTTCGGGTTCCTCGGTCTCCAATGTGGTCTCCGGTGGCATCTTCACGATTCCCTTGATGAAGAAGGCCGGCTACGGCGGCGTCAAGGCCGGGGCGATCGAGACCATGAGCTCGGTCAATGGCCAGATCATGCCGCCTGTGATGGGCGCTGCCGCGTTCCTCATGGTCGAGTACGTCGGCATCCCCTATGCCGACATCGTCAAGCATGCCTTCCTGCCGGCCACTTTGTCCTACATCGGTTTGCTCTACATCGTGCACCTCGAAGCACTCAAGCTGGGCATGCAGCCCATCGTGCAGGCAGTGGCCCGTCCGTGGCGCGTGCGCTTGCTGCGCAACGCCATCGGCATCGCGGGCAGCATCGCGGTGGTGTGCTCCGTGTATTACCTGCTTCAGGGGATCAAGGCGGTGATGGGGCCGGTCGCTCCGTACGCGGCTTCGGCCGTGGTGCTCGGGCTCTACCTGTTTTCGGTCTACCAGGCCGCAGGCTGTCCGGACCTGCCCGACGACATCGACATCGACCACCCCCGGCCGCTGCAGACCTGGCCCACGGTGCGTGCGGGGTTGCACTACCTGATGCCGATCGCGGTGCTGATCTGGTGCCTGATGGTGGAGGAAATGTCGCCCGCGCTCTCGGCATTCTGGGCGGTGACCGTGCTGATCGTGCTCATGCTCACGCAGCGGCCGTTGATCGCGCTGTTCCGCAGAACCAGCGGCGCCGGCACGTGGCTGCAGGGCTGGCGCTCGGTGGTAGACGGTTTCAACGACGGCTCGCGCAACATGATCGGCATCGGCGTGGCCACCGCGACGGCGGGCATCATCGTCGGCGCCATCACGCTCACCGGCCTGGGATTGCGCATGACCGAATTCGTCGAATTCGTGGCGCAGGGCAATGTGATGATGATGCTGCTCTTCATCGCCTTCGTGTGCCTGGTGCTGGGCCTGGGCGTGCCGACCACCGCCAACTACGTGCTCGTGGCCACGCTGATGGCGCCGGTGGTGGTGGAGCTCGGTGCGCAGAGTGGGTTGATCATTCCCCTGGTGGCGGTGCACCTGTTCGTCTTCTACTACGGGATCATGGGCGACATCACCCCCCCGGTGGGGTTGGCCACGTTTGCGGCGGCGGCGATTTCGGGTGAAGACGCCATCCAGACCGGCGTGCAGGGTGCCATCTACGCGCTGCGCACGGTCATCCTGCCTTTCATCTGGATTTTCAATCCGCAACTCTTGCTGATCAATGTGCACAGCACCCCCGAGCTGATTCGCCTCTTGCTGGCCTGCACGCTGGCCACGCTGTTGTTTGCTGCGGCGACGATGAACTGGTTCCGCGTGAAGAGCCGCTGGTGGGAGACGGTGCTGCTTCTGTTGGCGGTGCTGCTGCTGTTCCGCCCCGACTTTTTCATGGACCGCCTGGCGCCCGAGTACCGCGAGGTGCCCGCCTCCCAGGTCTACGAGGTGGCGCGCGACACCCCCGCCGACGACCGGGTCGTGATGATCATCCAGGGCACGACGATCGAAGGCGATGACGTGGTGAAGACCGTGGCCCTGCAGTTGGGCGAAAAAGGCGAAGACGGGCGCAAACGCCTGAGCGAGGCCGGCCTGCAACTGGTGCCGCTCGGCGCCGCGGTGCAGATCGGGCAGGTCAAGTTTGGCACGCGGGCGGCCAAGTCCGGCTTCGAGCAGGGGTGGGACGTGACTGGCGTGCAGGTGCCGTCGGGCCGGGCCACGCCGCACTGGTTCTACCTGCCGGCGCTGTTGCTGGTGGCGCTGGTCTGGTGGAGCCAGGGTCGGCGCATGGCCGCGCCACGCACCTTGAAGGTGGCCTGACATGCGCATCGCCCTGATCCACGCGCTGGCCCATTCGGTCGCGCCCATCAACGAGGAGCTCGCGCGCGCCTGGCCCGAGGCCGAGCGCATGAACCTGCTCGACGACAGCCTCTCGGCCGATCTGGCGCGCAATGGCCAGGGACTCGATGCGGCCATGCACCAGCGCTTCGAGACCCTGACGGCCTACGCCGAAGGCACGGGCGCGCAGGCCATCCTCTTCACCTGCTCGGCGTTCGGCCCGTGCATCGAGGCCGCGGCGGCACGGCGCCCGCACATGCCGGTGCTCAAGCCCAACGAGGCGATGGTGGCCGAAGCCGTGGCCGTGGCGCGGGGCGGTCGCATCGGCCTGATTGCGTCCTTTGCGCCCACCCTGGCGTCCATGCCGCCGGAGTTTCCGGCCGGTACCGAACTCGTCACCTGCCTGGCCGAGGGCGCCATGGACGCCCTCAACCGGGGCGACGACGCCGGCCACGACGCGCGGGTGGTGGAGGCCGCGCGCTGGCTGGTGGGGCAGGGCTGCGACGTGATCGCGCTGTCCCAGTTCAGCATGGCGCGCGCGCAACTGGCGGTCCACAGGGCCGTGGGCATTCCCGTGCTCACCACGCCCGGCAGCGCGGTCCGCGCCCTGCGGCAGCGCCTGGGGGCCTGAGGCCGCCTGGCCGGGTCGGGCGCAGCAGCTACAATTGAGGGTTGCCGTGAAGTGGACAACCGGGCGTCCAGCGCTGCTATTGCGCTGCACCGGAAAACCCCCTACGAGGCGCGCGGGTGGCGAAATTGGTAGACGCACCAGGTTTAGGTCCTGACGCCAGCAATGGTGTGGGGGTTCGAGTCCCCCCCCGCGCACCACACCACAGACGAACAGACAGACCCCCGGGTCGGCCAGACAGGCTGGTTGACCGACACCCTATTGGAGAAAACCATGACCGTGAACGTTGAAACCCTGGAAAAGCTCGAGCGCAAGATCACGCTGACGCTGCCGGCCGATGTGATCCAGAAAGAAGTGTCCAACCGCCTCAAGCGCATCGCGCGTGACGTGAAGATGGACGGCTTTCGCCCGGGCAAGGTGCCGATGAACGTCGTGGCCCAGCGCTACGGCTACTCGGTGCACTACGAGGTGATGAACGACAAGGTCGGCGAAGCCTTTGCCAGCGCCGCCAACGAAGCGCAACTGCGCGTGGCCGGCCAGCCCAAGATCACCGAGAAGGAAGGCGCGCCCGAAGGCCAGCTGACCTTCGACGCCGTCTTCGAGGTGTACCCGCAAGTCAAGATCGACGACCTGTCCACCGCCGCCGTGGAAAAAGTGGCCGCCGAAGTGGACGACGCCGCCATCGATCGCACGCTCGAGATCCTGCGCAAGCAGCGCCGCACCTTCGCGCAGCGCGCGCAGGACCAGGCCGCCCAGGACGGCGACCGCGTCACCATCGACTTCGCCGGCCAGATCGACGGCGAGCCCTTCGAGGGCGGCAAGGCCGAAGGCTTCCAGTTCATCGTCGGCGACGGCCAGATGCTCAAGGAATTCGAAGATGCCGTGCGCGGCATGAAGTCGGGCGAGTCCAAGACCTTCCCGCTGGCCTTCCCCGCCGACTACCACGGCAAGGATGTGGCGGGCAAGACCGCCGACTTCCTGGTCACGGTCAACAAGATCGAAGCCGCCAACCTGCCCGCCGTGGACGAAGCCTTCGCCAAGTCCCTGGGCATTGCCGACGGCACGGTGGAAGGCCTGCGCGCCGACATCCGCAAGAACCTGGAGCGCGAAGTCAAGTTCCGCCTGCAGGCCCGCAACAAGCAGGCCGTGATGGACGCCCTGGTGGCCAAGGCCGAGCTGGACCTGCCCAATGCGGTGGTGCAGTCCGAGCTGGAGCGCCTGGTGGAAGGCGCCCGCGCCGACCTGAAGCAGCGCGGCGTGAAGGATGCCGACAAGGCCCCGATCCCCGAAGAACTGTTCCGCCCGCAGGCCGAGCGCCGCGTGCGCCTGGGTCTGGTGGTGGCCGAGCTGGTGCGCGCCAACGAGCTGCACGCCAAGCCCGAGCAGATCAAGGCCCACATCGAAGAGCTGGCCGCCTCCTACGAGAAGCCGGCCGACGTGGTGCGCTGGTACCAGGGCGACAACCAGCGCATGGCCGAGGTGGAAGCCATCGTGATCGAGAACAACGTCACGGAATTCGTGCTGTCCAAGGCGCAGGTCACCGACAAGGCGATCAGCTTCGACGAGCTGATGGCTCAGGCCTGATCCCCGTCGCGGCGGGATGCTGGAACAGGGCGGAGCGATCCGCCCTTTCTTTTTCAGGATTGCCCCCCATCTGGAATTGCCTCCCCCCGTCCGCCCATCGGTCGCGGCGGTCAAGCCACCGGTCGCCGTGGGGCCTCATGGGGTTGGTTACAGTAGTGATATGGCAAGCATCAACACACGGAGTAACGCATGAGCGCAATGGACATTCAAGGTTTGGGCATGGTGCCCATGGTCATCGAGCAGTCGGGCCGCGGTGAGCGTGCGTACGACATCTATTCGCGCCTGCTCAAGGAGCGCGTGATCTTCCTGGTGGGCCCGGTCAACGACCAGTCGGCCAACCTAGTGGTCGCCCAGCTGCTGTTCCTGGAAAGCGAAAACCCCGACAAGGACATTTCGTTCTACATCAACTCGCCGGGCGGCTCGGTGAGCGCGGGCATGGCGATCTTCGACACCATGAACTTCATCAAGTCCGACGTCTCCACGCTGTGCATCGGCATGGCCGCCAGCATGGGCGCGTTCCTGCTGGCCGCCGGCGCCAAGGGCAAGCGGTTCGCGCTGCCCAACTCCAAGGTCATGATCCACCAGCCGCTGGGCGGCACCCAGGGCCAGGCCACGGAAATCGAGATCCACGCCCGCGAAATCCTCAAGACGCGCGAGCAGCTCAACAAGATCCTGGCGGAACGCACCGGTCAACCGCTGGAGAAGATCGAGCGCGACACCGAGCGCGACTACTACCTGTCGGCCGCCGAATCGGCCGAATATGGCCTGATCGACAAGGTCATCGACAAGCGCCCCGGCGCTGCCTGAGCCCGTCCCGGCCCCGGCCACCCAAGGGCCTCCAAACCCGGGAGACCGCACCAAAAGCGGTGCTTTTCCGGCGTTTGGCCCCCTTGGGGCTTGAACTATCATTGTTGTTACTGCGTCACCCGACCTTCCAGACCTATGGCCGACAAAAAAGCCGCCTCCAGTGAAAAAGCGCTCTACTGCTCGTTTTGCGGCAAGAGCCAGCACGAGGTCAAGAAGCTGATCGCCGGCCCTTCGGTGTTCATCTGCGACGAGTGCATCGACCTGTGCAACGACATCATCCGCGACGAGTTGCCCGGCCTCGAATCCGTCAAGGCCTCGGGCGATGACGTGCCCACGCCGGCCCAGCTCAAGGCCAACCTGGACAACTACGTCATCGGGCAGCAGGCCGCCAAGCGCGCCCTGGCCGTGGCGGTCTACAACCACTACAAGCGCCTGCGCCACAAGGTCGCCGCCCGCAAGGACGACGTCGAACTGGCCAAGAGCAACATCCTCCTGATCGGCCCGACCGGTTCGGGCAAGACGCTGCTGGCCCAGACCATGGCGCGCATGCTCAACGTGCCCTTCGTGATGGCCGACGCCACCACGCTGACCGAAGCCGGCTACGTGGGCGAGGACGTGGAAAACATCGTCGCCAAGCTGCTGCAGAGCTGCAACTACGACGTCGAGCGTGCCCAGCAGGGCATTGTGTACATCGACGAGATCGACAAGATCACGCGCAAGTCCGACAACCCCTCGATCACCCGCGACGTGTCGGGCGAGGGCGTGCAGCAGGCCTTGCTCAAGCTGGTCGAAGGCACGATGGCTTCGGTGCCGCCGCAGGGTGGCCGCAAGCACCCCAACCAGGACTTCCTGCAGGTCGACACCACCAACATCCTGTTCATCTGCGGCGGCGCGTTCGCCGGCCTGGAGAAAATCATCGAGAACCGCACCGAGGCCTCCGGCATCGGCTTCGGCGCCGTGGTCAAGAGCAAGAAGCAGCGCAGCATCACCGAAGCGTTCAAGGAAATCGAGCCGGAAGACCTGATCAAGTTCGGCCTGATTCCCGAGCTGGTGGGCCGCGTGCCGGTGATTGCCGCGCTGTCGGAACTCAGCGAAGACGCCCTGGTCGAAATCCTCACCGAGCCCAAGAACGCCGTCGTCAAGCAGTTCTCCCGCTTGCTGGCGATGGAAGGCGCGGAACTGGAAGTGCGGCCCGCCGCGCTCAAGGCGATCGCCCGCAAGGCCCTGGCCCGCAAGACCGGCGCGCGCGGCCTGCGCTCGATCCTGGAGAACGCGCTGATCGACACCATGTTCGATCTGCCAGGCATGAGCAATGTGGAGAAGGTGGTGGTCGACGAGTCGACCATCGAGGAAAGCAAGCCGCCGCTGCTGGTGTACCGCGAGGCGGCCAAGCAGGCTTGATGCCGGGCCTGGACCCCGCCCGCCACGGATGCGCCCGGTTGAGATCGCTCGCTCCGACCCCATTTACCCGTTTTAGTCGAGGTTGACATGTCCGGACAGACCCCCCTTCCCAGCACGCCGGTCGAACTGCCGCTTCTGCCTTTGCGCGATGTGGTGGTGTTCCCCCACATGGTCATCCCGCTGTTCGTGGGCCGGCCCAAGAGCATCAAGGCACTGGAATCCGCGATGGAGGCCGAGCGCCGCATCATGCTCGTGGCCCAGAAGGCCGCGGCCAAGGACGAGCCCTCGCCCGACGACATGTTCGAGATGGGCTGTGTGGCCACCATCCTGCAGATGCTCAAGCTGCCCGACGGCACGGTGAAGGTGCTGGTTGAAGGCGTGCAGCGCGCCAAGGTGCTGACCATCCGCGACGGCGAGAACCACTTCATCGCCAGCGTGAACCCGGTCGACCCGGCGGTGGAGCGCGCGGACATGCAGTCCAACGAGCTGGAGGCGCTGCGCCGAGCCGTGATGCAGCAGTTCGACCAGTACGTCAAACTGAACAAGAAGATCCCGTCGGAGATCCTCACCTCGATCTCCAGCATCGACGATCCCGGCCGCCTGGCCGACACCATCGCCGCGCACCTGCCGCTCAAGCTCGAGTCCAAGCAGGTCGTGCTGGACCTCGATCCGGTCAACAAACGGCTGGAGAACCTGTTCGAGCAGCTCGAGCGCGAGGTCGATATCCTCAACGTCGACAAGAAGATCCGCGGGCGCGTGAAGCGCCAGATGGAAAAGAACCAGCGCGACTTCTACCTGAACGAACAGGTCAAGGCGATCCAGAAGGAACTCGGCGAAGGTGAAGAGGGCGCCGACATCGAAGAGATCGAGAAGAAGATTAAGGCCGCCAAGATGCCCGCGGAAGCGCGCAAGAAGGCCGATGCCGAGTTCAAGAAGCTCAAGCTCATGTCGCCCATGTCGGCCGAGGCCACCGTGGTGCGCAACTACATCGATGCGCTGGTCGGCCTGCCCTGGAGCAAGAAGACCAAGATCAAGCACGACCTCGCGCATGCCGAGGCCGTGCTCAATGAAGACCACTACGGTCTGGAGAAGGTCAAGGACCGCATCCTCGAATACCTCGCGGTGCAACAGCGCGTGGACAAGGTCAAGGCCCCGATCCTGTGCCTGGTCGGCCCGCCCGGCGTCGGCAAGACCTCGCTGGGGCAGTCGGTGGCCAAGGCCACCGGGCGCAAGTACGTGCGCATGGCGCTGGGCGGCATGCGCGACGAAGCCGAGATTCGCGGCCACCGCCGCACCTACATCGGCGCCATGCCGGGCAAGGTGCTGCAGAGCCTGAACAAGGTCGGCACGCGCAACCCGCTGTTCCTGCTCGACGAAATCGACAAGCTGGGCACGGACTTCCGCGGCGATCCTTCGAGCGCGCTGCTGGAAGTGCTCGACCCTGAGCAGAACCACACCTTCGGCGACCACTACATCGAGGTCGACTTCGACCTGTCCGACGTGATGTTCGTCGCGACCTCGAACTCGATGAACATTCCACCGGCCCTGCTGGACCGCATGGAAGTGATCCGCCTCTCGGGCTACACGGAAGACGAGAAGACCAACATCGCGATCCGCTACCTGCTGCCCAAGCAGATCAAGAACAACGGCATCCGCGAAGGCGAGCTGGACGTGCGCGACGACGCGGTGCGCGACATCGTGCGCTACTACACCCGCGAAGCCGGCGTGCGCTCGCTCGAGCGCGAGCTCTCCAAGATCTGCCGCAAGGTGGTCAAGGGCCTGCTGCTCAAGAAGTACTCGCCCACCGTGGTGGTGAGCGCCGACAACCTCAGCGAATTCCTGGGCGTGCGCAAGTACAGCTACGGCCGTGCCGAAGCGCAGAACCAGGTCGGCCAGGTGGTCGGTCTGGCGTGGACCGAAGTGGGCGGCGATCTGCTGACCATCGAAGTGGCCATCATGCCGGGCAAGGGCGTGATCACGCGCACGGGTTCGCTCGGCGATGTGATGAAGGAATCGGTGGAAGCGGCCCGCACCGTGGTGCGCAGCCGTGCCCGCATGCTCGGCATCAAGGACGAGCAGTTCGACAAGCGCGACATCCACATCCACGTGCCCGACGGCGCCACGCCCAAGGACGGCCCGAGCGCCGGTGCGGCCATGACGACCGCGCTGGTGTCCTCGCTCACGGGCATCCCCGTGCGCGCCGATGTGGCGATGACGGGCGAGATCACGCTGCGCGGTGAAGTCACCGCCATCGGCGGCCTGAAGGAAAAGCTGCTCGCCGCTTTGCGCGGTGGCATCAAGACCGTGATCATCCCGGAAGAGAACGTGAAGGACCTCGCCGAGATTCCCGACAACGTGAAGCAGGGCCTGGAGATCGTGCCGGTGAAATGGATCGACAAGGTCCTGGCCATCGCGCTCGAACGCCAGCCCGTGCCGCTCACGGAAGAGGAAGTCGCCGCCCAGATCGCCGCGGCCAGCGTGAGCAAGCCGGCGGCGTCCCCTGACGCAGTGAAACATTGATCAAAAAATTTCGGGGGACTTGAAAGAGCCCCTTTTTTCGGGTTAGAATCATGGCTTACCGAAATGCAGCAGCAAACGCAATAGCAGATGCAGCGGCAGGTGGTAAAAAATGCGGGAATAGCTCAGTTGGTAGAGCGCAACCTTGCCAAGGTTGAGGTCGCGAGTTCGAATCTCGTTTCCCGCTCCAGATTCAAAAAGGGAAGCTCTGCTTCCCTTTTTTGTCAGAGGGTTCAGCGCGGTGTCTTCGATGCCGCTCCTGATGGCGCGATAGCAAAGCGGTTATGCAACGGATTGCAAATCCGTCTAGTCCGGTTCGACTCCGGATCGCGCCTCCAAAAAAAGAAACTCCAGCATGGCTCGCCGACGGCGGGCCTTTTTTTCGCCTGTGGGTTTCTCAGGTCTGGAAGTCCAGGGTGTTGGGCTCCAGCGGCAGGTTCTGCGGGCTGCGCAGCAGGCCGATCACTTCCGCGAAGGCGTGGATCTCGTCGCCCAGGCCCTCCGTGCGAAAGCTGGCGCGTTCCTGTCCCACCGCGGCAACGTGGGGCTTGATGGTTTGCGCAGACTTGCCGTCGAAGCTGGTGAAGGCGGCCCGCACGGGCGTCTGCACGACGCACCGGCGCAGGTCGAAACCGGTCTCGCAGCCGACAAGGTAGACGTGGTCCTTCTGCATCGATGCCGGCTCCATGGGCACGAGCACGGCCAGGATGCAGTCGCCCGCGCGCACGCCGAAACCCATGTCCCTTCGCGCGCGGAAGTAGCTCAGCTCAGCCTCCCCGGCGGCGCGACCGCGGGCCATGTCTTCGGGCAGGCAGATCGCCAGGTCTTCGCCCGGGCCGATGGCCGGGACGACCCGTGTGCCCTGGGGCAACTCGTCGGCGCTGGGGTCGAGGAAGTAACCCGGAGACTTCTGTGTCAGCTCGCAAAGGGCGAGCAAGGCTTCGTAGTCGGGCAGCGCGTTGCCGCTCAGGAAGGCCGAGGCCAGGCTTTCGTCCACCCCGAGCCTGAAGGCCAGTTCGCGACTTTTTTCACGCATGGCACCCGGGAAGCCCAACTGATCCAGGCTCATTCTCAATCGCGCCCTAAAGCGCGCAGCAAGATCGCCGATAGACAGATGTTCAAGACTTGGCATTGGGGCTAGGGCCTGTTCACACTATTTTTTCAAGTGCGAATGGATTGAAAACAGCGCCAATCAAGGCGCGCGACGACGGCCAGACTGGATGTCTGGCCTAGGAGTGCAACGAAGAGTGGCGCTGTTTTCAATCCATTCCCTTCGGGTTGCGGCCAAAAAGGCCGTGCGCCGCGTTGCGAAGCCTCGCCGGGCCACCGGCCCGTCTGCGTTTCGCGCCTTGCGCATGGTCTTTTTGATCCGCAACGCATCTTGAAAAAATAGTGTGAATAGGCCCTGGGCGTTGGTGTGGGCGTTGCAAACGGTCATGGTAGACGCCAACCGGCTGACCAGGGAGATGCCAGTGCGCCTTTTAGGTGCATTGACCAAATGGCTCAAGAGCAGACAGGGGAATGTACACAGATGATGACGGCGCTTATGGACTCGCGGATTCAGGGCAACCTGCACCTGCCCACCTACGAACGCGCCATCCGTGCCGAGAACCTCAAGGCACTGGCCCGGCGCTGGCACATCGCCCGCAGTCCCGAGCTGGTCGATCCGCGCGTCATCGCGCGATGGTTCCCGGGGCAGCGCAACCTGCTGGAGCTGCTGGCGGTGCTGACCGAGGACGAAGTCATCAAGCTGGCGGACTGCTCCTACCCGCTCTTCTCGATGATGATCCACACGGGCCTGCTGCCCACGACGTCGGCGTCGCTGGTGCAGCCGGGTGAATTTGAAGCCGCCAACCGCCAGGAGGCCTTCATGGCGCTGGCGGTGCGCGTCGACAGCATCAAGACCTCGTTCGACGAGGCCTGCGTGCTGTTCGATCTTTCCATGAGCGAGGCCGTGCATGTCCGCCGCTTCGGTCCGCACGAGCTCTGGGACATCTCGGCCAACCCTGGCCTGGTGATGTTCCCCGTGGCCAGTGACCCCTATTTCGAGGCCGTCGCTACCCGCGACCTGACCGCCTCGCAGAAAACGCAGTTCATGGTCATGAGCCGTCGTTCGAAGAACCGCATTCACTGAAATCAGGGACATCACCATGATCAACACCGCAGGCCGTGCCCTGGCTTCTTCAGGACACAAACGGGTCCTTTTCGAGGACCAGATTTCCGATGAGCGCTTCGAGGCCCTGATCGAATTGACCTCCCGCACCAAGCTGATCGTCAAGCTGCTGGGCACCGACGTGAGCGAGCAGCGGATCAAGGAGGAAATGGACCGGCGCCTGGGGCAGTACGGTATCAAGGTCAAGCGCCCCAGGGGCTTGGGACAAACCACGACGGCGAAGACTTTTCTGGACAGCGCCGCCGAGCGTTTCGAGGCCTCGTACCTGATGGCCCTGCATTTCGGATCGCGAGGCATCGGCGAGTACGCCGTGGTCGAGACGAACTTCGGCAAGGCACTGGACAAGATGATCGAGGTCTACAACAAGTACCGCAGGACGGTGCCGCCCGTGGGCGACACCCAGCGGATCACGTTCGAGACCTACGCCTTGCTGGTCGAGGGCCTGCAAAGCCGCGAGATTGAGGTGAAGCAGTGCGGCTCTTGCAACACCAAGCACCCGGTGGTCAAGCAGCACCAGGGCCCCGCGCATTGCCCGGCCTGCGCCACGCAGGATCTGCGGATGGATGAGGCCCGCGCCGAGGTGCAGGCGCGGATCGCCGCCTATCGCCAGTCCCACAACCAGGTGGCGAAGTTCGGCTGACACCTGCTGCCCTCTACAGGGCAAAACGGCACCGTAGTCCGGGCCGACCACCAGGGCATTGGGTAGAAAAATACCCGGATGCTTCAAAAGTGGCTCACCTTCATCCCGTCGTGGTTCCGGTCGATCGGCTTTGCGTCTGATGCGTCTGCGCCTTCGCGCGTGCGTGGCTGGGCATGACGCAGATCCTTTCGCTTCATGCGGCGCGCGCGCGCCAGGCCAAGCCGGCTCAGGGGGCGGGCGGCAGCGCCTGCTGGCCGCTGCATGAGCTGGCGGCGGGCGGGCCCGAGCAGTGGATCCACGATGCGCTGGCCGACCAGCCCTATGAGGGGTTCGCCTTGTCCTGCTGGGCGCAGCAGCCCAACCTCAAGAAGGCCACGCTCAAGCTGGCCTCCTTCATCACGCCGCGCTGGCCGTGCGAAGACGGCACCCCGCTGCTGGTGCGCGCGATCGGCGAAGCGGTGCGGCGCTCCGAAGTGGCGGTGGGCAACGGCGAGACCTTCACCGGCCGTTTCGTGGGGGTGTACCTCTACGGCCTGACCATGCACGCGAAGGACGTGGCGCGCTTCTCCATCTCCGGGGTGGACCGGTTTGGCATGGTCCAGCGCTGGCGCCACTTTTCGGAACCCTTGCAGGACTGGGCGGTGCGCCACGGCATCGACACGCTCGTCGCCGAGGTGTCCGACCCCCTGCCTGCCGAGGTGGCCGTCGTGGGCATCCGCACGCACATGGTGGTGCGCGTGTCGGACCCGATCGACACCGGCTACCTCATGAAACACGCGGCTCAGGGATGAGGCGCCTGGCCCATGCGCAGCGATGACCCCGCCAGCCTCTATGGCCTGATCGAACGGCGCGCGCCGCGGCACAACCCGTCCACCTGCTTCGCATGCCACAAGTACCTGCTGTCCAGCGTCATTCAGGTGCTGCAGGAGCGCGAACACGCGCCATGCCAGGGGCCCGCCGCGATCCTTCGTGTGGTGCACGCCCATTCCCAGCTCGACGCCGACACCGGCCCGGGCTTTCTCGACTCGGGCGAGGCGAGCTCGTGGGGCGAACTGCGCTCGGGGGACGCCCACGAACCCCGGCCGTTCGCGTTGTCGGTGTTCGATCCCCTGAGCGTCCAGGGCACGGGCGGCACACTGGCCAAGCTCCTTTTCCGTCTCGCGCCCATCCCGTGGGCCCAGACCGCCAGCCTCACCGACCAGGAGGTCACGCACAACAGCATCGTGCACCTGGCGTTCGCACCGCGCCTGCCCGACGACCCCCTGGTCGTCCACAGCTGCAACGCCGCGGGGCAGGGCGTCACCCACCTGCGCAAGGCCGGCCGCTGGCAGCGGGTGTCCGGCGAAGAGGTCATGCGCGCCGCCCTGCGGCATGCGCACACCGCGTCCGGTGGGGTGCCCGCCGCGCAGCCCCCTGGCGAGGCCTACACCAGTGCCAGCGAGGTGCTCAAGGGCTTCGATCACATCCTGGTGCGCGCCGCGGTGAGAGAGCTGCAGAACCAGGAGGCGATGGAGAGCGGCGGCAAGAGCGTGTGGCTGTGAACCGGGTGCCATGAATCGCATGTTGCTGTCCCCCCTGAACCACCCTGGCCGGCGCAGCGCCGCCGAGCGGGCTTCGGCGCCCGCGTCCACCGCCGTGCCCGCCCGGCTCAGTGCACTCGGGGCCGGTCCCGGTGTGGACGTGGGGGTGGTGGTCCATCTGTGGCCCGAGCTCGCGCCGGCCGACGCCAAGGCGCTGTGCGGCGCCCGGCCCAGCGGCATCTTCCGCCGATGGCAGACCCGGCCCGGCGAGCCGGTGTCCTGCGTGAAGTGCCTGGCGGTTCAGGCGGAAGAAACCGCCACGGACCTCGAACCCGCCGCCCCTGTTCTCACCCTGGAACTGCTTGCCGGAGTCTGTTCAACATGAACCTGCATCTGTCGTCTCTCACCTCGCCGGAGGTCATCCCCATGGTCCGGCACATGGTCAAGACCCCTCACATGAAGGCCATGCAGGACGTGCTCGACATCACGGCGGTGATCGATTCCGTGCTGGCCCGCGACTTCGGCGGCAAGGGCCGGGGCATTCACTCCAAGCTCGACAGCCTGCGCCATCCCGTGCCGGCGCGGCTGGACCGGCGGCTGCGCTATCTCGCGGCGGTGCGCAACAAGGCCCTCAACGAACCCGACTGGGCGATCCCCCAGCGCGACCGCTACCTGGCCGAATGCCGGACCCTGGCCATCCGCCTGCTCGACATCAGCCGTCGGCGCCAGCGCAAGGTGCACCTGCTGCAACGGTGGTGGGCCCGCGTGTCGCGCGCCTGGGCCTCGCTGTGATCAGATGCCCAGCGCGGCCAGTCGGGACGTCGTCGCCGCCGCGGTTTCGACGGGCAGGGTGAAGTAGACCGCGCAGCCGTGGCCGGGCGTGCTGTCGAGCCAGATGCGGCCGTTGTGGCGCTGCACGATGCGCTGGCACAGGGCCAGGCCGGCGCCGTAGCCCTCGAAATCCAGCGAGTGGTGCTGGCGCTGGAACATGAGGAACAGGTTGTGGGCCTTGGCGACATCGAAGCCGACGCCGTTGTCCACGATGAAGAACAGGCAACTGCCGTCGCTCTCCGCGCGGCAGCCGATCTGGATCTCGGCCTGCTCGCATGGGCGCGTGAACTTCATGGCGTTGTCCAGCAGCCGCGTGAACAGGTCGGCCACCATGGCCGCGTCGGCGACCACCGCCGGCAGGTCGTCCTGGATCACCCACTGGATGTCGCGGTGGGGCTCGCTCTGCCGCAGGCGCGAGACCACGCCCTCCAGCACGCTCTTCATCTCCAGCTGGCCGGGGTGCAGGTCGATGCGGCCGATGCGCGAGTAGGTCAGCAGGTTCTCGATCATCGCGTTCAGGCGCTGCGAGGCCCGCTTCATCGCATCGCGGAAATGCCGGATCTCGTCGCTCGCGTCCTCGCCCAGGGCTTCCGCGATGAGGCCGGCGAAGGTGTTGATGTGCCGCATCGGCCCGCGCAGATCGTGCGTGATGTGGTGGGTGAAGATGTCCAGGTCCTTGTTGGGCACCGTGTACTGGCGCACCCGCTGGGTCACCCGGCGGTCCAGCTCGGCGTTGAGGTCGTTCATGACCCGGTCCAGGTCCTTCGCCGCGGTCATGTCGCGCGTGATGCACGACAGGCCTTCGAGCTCGTCGTTCTCGCCGCGCAGGGCCGTGATGAGCGTCTGGCCCCAGAAGGCCTCGCCGCCGGCGCGCTTGAGCCAGCCCCGTGTTTCCCATTGCCCGCGATCGATCGCCAGCCGGATGGTGTCGTGGATGCCGATCTCCTCCTCTTCGCCGACACGGGGCGCGGTCAGGTCGGCGAGGTGCAGGTGGCCCACCTGTTCCCGGGAGAAGCCGTGCAGGCGGTGGGCGCTCTCGCTCCACTCGGTGATGAGCCCCGTCGGGTCGAGGAAGTAGATGCACGAATCCTGCAGCGCGTCGACCATGAGGTCGAAGCGGCGTTTGGCCTGGCGCAGCTCGTGGGTGCGGCGGTTCACATGTTCCTCGAGCGCCGGGTCGTGCCGGTGCTCGGTGATGTCGCGGGCCTCCAGGAAGACGCCGTGAACCACGCCGTCGCGAAAGTCCGGGACGAAAGCGGTTTCCAGCCGGACGGCATGGCTGCCCGGGATGTGCTGCTCGGACACCAGCACCTGCTTCTCGCCGCCGACGGCCTGCATGAAGCGAGGCAGCAGGGCGGGGAGGGCGTCCTGCGCAAAGCAGTCCTGGAAAGGGCGGCCTTCCAGTTCCGATGGTCGCAGGCCTTGGCTGTCGCAGAAGGCCTGGTTGCCGAAGTGGCAGCGCAGATCGAGGTCGAAGTACGCCATCTGCCCGGGAAAACGATCGGCGATCGCGCGCGTCAAGGCAAGGTGGGGCGCGGACAGGTGGCGGGTGGGCATCGGGGACATTCGCTTTCAATCGGTGGCGCTGCGCTTGCAGCCTCGCACACCAGCGAGCGGCCGAAGACCATGGCGCGTTCGTGCCGTCGAAGCGCGTGGCCCTGTCGGAGATCCCTGTGGGTGGACGGACCGCCTCGCCGCTGCGTGATCGCGTGCGCGCGTACCCGTTGCCTCTGTGTGCGGTGCAACCATACCAGCCGCCGTGCCCCGGTACCGCGCCGCGCCGGGCACGCCGTTTCGTACATCCCGGGTCCTGCGGCGGGTCCGGGTTAGGTCATTCGCAGTAGCGGTGCCCCCATGGCGCGCGCCGAAGCATTAGCGGAGTCCCCACAAGTCTTACCGTGATTTCCCGACAGGGCCGGGCGCAGATTTTTGGCGTTTTTGCGCAAATTGACACAGTTGGCGTGTGCGAAGTGAGGTGTGCAGCCCACACACCGGCACCTGCAGCGGTCTTAGCCCGAAAGCAGTCGTTTGCCAGCGGCCCCGACGCCGAGGCGGGAGCTACGGGGGAGTTTTGCCCCGAAGAGCGAGGGGGTCGAGGGGGTGCGAGACCCAAGAATTCATCGGTACCCCAACAGGACCTATCGAATGAATGCACTCCGGCTCATGCGCGACAAGCTGCCCCTCGGGAAAGCCTTGGGCGGCGCATGGCGTCCTGAACTGGCCTCCCGCCTGCTGCCGGTCGTTCTGCTGGCGATCGGCATCACCGCCATGGTGATGATGTTCCTCTGGAACGACCAGGCCAGCTACAAGCCGGTGTTCGGCGCCCGTGAGCAGGTGCCGGTGTCGGACATGATGGCCACGCTGGATGCCGAGGGCATCGGCTACCGGCTGCACCCGGAGACGGGGCAGGTGCTGGTGTCCTCCTCCGACCTGGGCCGCGTGCGCATGCTGCTGGCGGCCAAGGGCGTCACCGCGCGCCTGCCCGAGGGACTGGAGCTGATGGACAAGAACGACCCGCTGGGGGTCACGCAGTTTGTCCAGGACATCCGCTTCCGTCGCGGCCTGGAAGGCGAGCTGGTGCAGAGCATCACCTCGATGGACGCGGTGCGCTCGGCGCGGGTCCACCTGTCCGTGGCGCGTTCGTCGACCTTCGTGCTCAACGCCCAGGACAAGAGCACCGCCTCGGTGGTGTTGAACCTGCACCCCGGGCGCACGCTGGGCAACGAGCAGATCGCCTCCATCATCCAGCTCGTGGCCGGCAGCGTGTCCAACCTGGACCCGTCCCGCGTCAGCGTGGTGGACCAGGCCGGTCGCCTGCTGTCCGCGCGCGTCGACGTGAAGGACGGCATCGACAACGGCAGCTTCGCCGACGAGGCCGCCCGCAAGGCGCAGAACGACATCCTCCAGAACGCGCACCAGTTGCTGCAGCCGCTGCTCGGCGCGGGCAACTACAACGTGAGCGTGGCCGTCGAGCTCGGCCAGGACCGCGTGCAGGAAACCCAGGAGCGCTACGGCGACTCGCCCAAGGTCACCAACGAAGCCTCGCGCGAGGAGAGCAACCGCGACCGCGTGGCGCTCGGCGTGCCGGGCTCGCTCAGCAACCGCCCGGCCACGCCGGCGCCGGACGCCAACGCCGCGCCCAACACCGCCGAGCGCAGCGCCGTCACCCGGCAGTTCGCCTACGACCGCAGCGTCACCACCATCCAGCGCGCGCGCGGCCAGCTCAAGAAGCTCAGCGTGGCCGTCGTGCTCAACGAAGGTGCCGCCCCCGGTGGTGCCGCCAGCTGGGGGCCGCAGGAAATCGCGCGCATGGAAAGCCTGCTGCGCGGCGGCCTGGGCATCAACGCCGAGCGCGGTGACCAGCTCGTGGTCTCGGCGCTGGCCTTCCCCGGCGCGGCGCCCGCCGTGCCCTGGTACGCGGAGCGCGAGACCGTGTTCGAGTTCGTGACCTGGGGCCTGTACGCGCTCGGCGCGCTGCTCGCCTACTTGCTGCTGGCGCGCCCGCTGCTGCGCCTCCTGCGCGAGCGCAACAAGCCCGCGGCCGAGATCGGCATGACCGACCTGATCGCTCTCGAAGGCGGCCCGGGCAACGCCGAGGAAGCGCCCGCGCTGGCCCAGCCGTCGCCCGCCGTCGCGGCGCTGCCCAACAAGGTCCAGCCGTCGACCTCCGGCGCGATGGTGCCGCTGCTCGCCGACTACGACCTGCCCCCGCCCGGTTCGCCGGTGGAGGTGCTGGTCAATCACTTGAAGGTGCTGGCCCAGAAGGAGCCCGAGCGCGTCGCCGAAGTTGTCAAACAGTGGGTCCAGAAAAATGCCGCCATCACCTGATCAGGAAGGGGCCGACAGCGGCTCGCTCTCGGCCACCGAGCAGGCCGCCATCGTGCTCCTGAGCATGGGCGAGCAGCCGGCTGCCGCCGTGTTGCAGCACCTCTCGCGCGAGGAACTGCTGGACGTCACCCAGGTCATGTCGCGCATGAGCGGCATCAAGGTGGACATGGCCCGCACGGCCCTGCAGCGCTTCTTCGACGACTACCGTGAGCAAAGCGGCGTGCACGGCGCCTCGCGCGCCTACCTCAAGAGCTCGCTGGACATGGCGCTGGGCGCGAACATCGCCAGCAGCGTGCTCACCCGGATCTACGGCGACGCCATCCGGCCGAAGATGGCCCGGCTGCAGTGGGCCTCGTCGCGCTGGATCGCCGACCGCATCGCGGCAGAGCACGAGCACATGCAGGCGGTCTTTCTGGCCTTCCTGCCCTCTGCGCTGGCCAGCGAGGTCATCGAGCGGCTGCCCGAAGAAAACCGCGACGCGGTGCTGATGCAGATCGCCCAGCTCGGCCACGTGGAGCACGACATCCTGCGCGAGCTCGAGGTCCTGGTGGACGCGTACCTGGCGAGCCTGGAAACCCAGAGCGCCACGGTGGAGGGCGTGCGCCAGGCCGCCGAGATCATCAACCGCCTGCCCGGCAACCGCCAGAAGATGGTCGAGCAGATGCGGGCGCGCGATCCGGCCGTCATGGCGCGGATCGAAGTCAGCATGTACGACTTCTTCATCCTCTCGCGCCAGACCGAGGAAGTCATCACCCGCATCATCGAAGCCTCGCCGCTGGACCTGTGGGCCGTGGCGCTCAAGGGCGCGGACCCCGAGGTGCGCCGCAAGGTGCTGCAGGCCATGCCGCGGCGCCAGGCCCAATCGTTCGAGGACACGCTGCGCCGCACCGGGCCGGTGCCGCTCAGCCGCGTCGAACAGGCGCGCGCCGAGATCATGCGCGAGGTCAAGGCGCTGGTGGACCGCGACGAGATCCAGATCCAGCTGTTTGCCGAGGCGGTGGTCGCATGAAGACCTACCGGCCGCACCGCTTCCCGCCGCTGAGCCGCTTCACGCCGGTCCAGGCGCTGTCGCCTGGCGACGCCGAGAGCGCGCAGGCGGCGCTGGCCGAAGGCTTTCAGCAGGGCATGGACCGCGGCTACCGCGAAGGCTACGACAGCGGGGCGGAGCGCGGCCTGGCCGACGGCCGCCTGCAGGGGCTGCAGGAAGGCCGCGACGAAGGGCAGGCCGAGGCCCGTGCCGCCGTGCTGGCCCGCTGGCAGGTGTATGCCGCGCCGGTGGACGCGGCCCTCGCGGCCTTGAACCAGGCCCAGGACGACTACCAGAAGGCCCTGCGCAGCGAGGTCGTCGATCTCGTGGGCAAGGTGGCCCGGCAGGTGATCCGCGCCGAGCTCACGCTGCAGCCCACGCAGTTGCTGGCCCTGGTCGAGGAATCCCTCAAGAGCATGCCGCCCGCGACCGGCGAGATCGAGGTGTTCCTGAACCCGGAAGACCTGGAGCGCATCCGCGACCTGGACCCCGTGCGCGCCCGGGCCTGGAAGCTCATGGCCGACAGCCGCCTCGACGCCGGTGAGTGCCGGGTGCACTGCGGCGGCCAGGAGGCCGACGCCGGTTGCCGCCACCGGCTGCAGGCCTGCATGGAACAGATCGGCGCGCAACTGCTCGACACCGAGCCCGCTGCCGTGGAGGCGGGCGTGCCCGCGGAGCTCGCCGCATGATTGCCGAGCGCCTCAAGTCCGTCGAACTCACCGACGTGCCGGTCTCCGTGCCCACGGGGCGGCTGGTGGGGGCGGCGGGCATGCTGCTGCACGTCAAGGGCTGCCAGCTTCGCATCGGCCAGCGCTGCCGCATCGAAGCGGGGCCGGGCGAGTGGGTCGAGGCGCAGGTCGTGGGCTTTCGCGACGAGACCACCTCCGTCATGCCCTTCAAGAAGACCGACGGCCTGAGCGCCGGCGCGCGCGTGTTGCCGCTGGCGTCGGACAGCGAACTGCTGATCGGCCCGTCCTGGCTGGGTCGCATCGTCAACGGCCTGGGCGAGCCCATGGACGGCCTGGGCCGCCTCGGCGGCGAGCACCGACTGGGCAGCCAGCCACCGCGCGTGGACCCCTTGCGCAAACGGCCCGTGCACGAGCCGCTGGACGTCGGCGTGCGCGCCATCAACGGCCTGCTCACGCTCGGCCGCGGCCAGCGCGTGGGCCTGATGGCCGGCAGCGGCGTGGGCAAGAGCGTGCTGCTGGGCCTGGTCACGCGCCAGACCGTGGCCGACGTGGTCGTGGTGGGGCTCATCGGTGAACGGGGCCGCGAGGTCCGTGAATTTATCGACCTCTCCCTCGGCCCGGCCGGCCTGCGCCGCGCGGTGGTGGTGGTCGCACCCGCCGACGAATCGCCGCTGATGCGCCTGCGCGCCACCGAACTCTGCCACTCCATCGCCGCGCACTACCGCGACCGCGGCCAGAACGTGCTGCTGCTGCTGGATTCGCTCACCCGCTACGCCATGGCCCAGCGCGAAGTCGCGCTCTCGCTCGGCGAGCCGCCAGCCACGCGCGGCTACCCGCCGTCCGTGTTCAGCGCGCTGCCGCAGCTGGTGGAGAGCGCGGGCAACGGCGAAGGCGAGGGCAGCATGTCCGCCATCTACACCGTGCTGGCCGAAGGCGACGACCAGCAGGACCCGGTGGTGGACACCGCGCGCGCCATCCTGGACGGCCACATCGTGCTCTCACGCGCCTTGGCCGAGCGCGGCCACTACCCGGCCATCGACATCGGCCAGTCCATCAGCCGCTGCATGTCGCTGGTGGCCGGGCCGGCGCACATCGCCGCCGCGCGCTCCATGAAGGCGCTGCTGTCGAGCTACCAGCAGGTGCGCGACCTGCTGCCCATGGGTGCCTACGTGCCGGGCGCCGACCCGCAGGCGGACCGGGCCGTGACCCTGTACCCGCGCATCGAGGCCTACCTGCATCAGGGGGTCAAGGAAAGCGCGCCCCTGACGGACTGCCTGCGCGACCTGAGCGAGCTGATGGCATGACTCCGCCCACCCACCTCACCACCCTCGGCCACCTGGTCACCGCGCGCGAGCGCGAGCAGGAGCGCCTCGGCGCCGAGCTGAGCCGCCAGCAGTCGGTGCGCGAGCGCCTGCAGCGCAGCGTGGACCGGCTGCACGCCATCTGCGAAGCCGCCGGGCCCTCGGGCAGCCAGCCCTTCCTGCTGGCCGCCAACTGCGCGGCCTTCAAGCAGTCGGTGATGGGGCTGGCGCAGGAACAGCAGCGCAGCCTGGAGCGCCACAGCGCCGAGGTGGACGCGGCCCGCGCGGCCTTGCACGCCGCCTTTCGCAAGCGCGAAGGCGTGGCCCAGGTGCTGCACAAGCGCGAGAGCGAATGGCGCCTGGCCGGCGAAGTGCGGGCGCGAAAACAGCTCGACGACGTGGCCCTGACCGTCTGGCGCCGCACCGAACGGTGAAAAAAATGGCCTGCCCCCTTCAAAAACCGCTGCTCCCGGTCGCCTTGTCGGGCATGGGCGGGGCTTTTCCTGCCTGATCAGGAGCAACCATGGACATCAACCCGACCCAGATGGCGACCCAGCTCGCCACGATCTACACCCAGGGCACGCAGGACATCATCACGCGCGACAGCAAGGCCGCCGAAGCCACGAACGCGGGCTACACCCGCCTGCGCTCGGCCCTGGCGGCGTTCAACACCGCGATGGACGCGCTCTCCGGCAAGAAGGGCCTGGTCAAGAACAGCGCGACCGTCGCCGGCAGTTCCGGCGCCACGGGCACCGCCTCTGCCTCGGCCCAGCCCGGCACCTACAGCTTCTTCGTGGAGGCCGTGGCCTCCAACCACCAGATCGCCTTCGCCGACCTGCCCGCCGTGCCGGTGGCCACCGGCGGGCCGCTGGTGATCCAGCAGGCCGACGGCAGCAGTTTCAACGTCAACCTGCTGATGGCCGACGCCGATGGCAACGGCACCATCTCGCAGACCGAGATCGCGCGCGCCATCAACCAGGCCTCCGGCAACGCCGGCAAGGTGACGGCCCAGGTGGTCAACACCGGCAACGGTTCGCAGCTGATCCTCTCGTCCGGCGCCAGCGGCGAAGACGGCAAGATCACCGTCGACGCCAGCGGCCTGCCCGCCGGCGCGCTCAAGGACGCCCTGAGCGCCACGCCCAACGAACTGGCCCAGGCGCGCGACGCGGTCGTGTGGCTGGGCGACCAGGGCACCGGCGTGCGCATCCAGCAGGCCAGCAACACCGTGACCGCCATCGACGGCGTGACGCTCAGCCTCACCCGCGCCATGACCACGGGTGACGCCCCCGCCACGCTGACCGTGGCGGCCGACGACGCCGGCACCGCCGACAACGTGCGCAGCTTCGTGACCGCCTTCAACACCTTGCAGGGCGTCATCAACGACCTCACCAAGACCGACATCAACGCCGCCACGCGCGGCGTCTTCGCCAGCGACAGCAGCATTCGAGCGCTGCGCACCCGCCTCAACGACATGGTGCGCCAGGACTTTGGCGGCGTGCGCCTGTCCGAACTGGGCATCTCCACCGACCGCCAGGGTGCGCTCACCTTCGACGCGGCCAAGCTGAAGAAGACGCTGGACGTCAAACCCGACGCGCTGGACAAGCTCTTCGGTTCGTCCAGCCTGTCGGCGCCCTCGGGCCTGCTGGGCTCGATGAACACCTACCTCAAGACCTGGCTCGACTCGGGCACCGGCCAGATCAAGCGCCGCCAGGAGTCGGTCCAGATCCAGCAGCGCGACATCACCAAGCGCCAGGAGCGCCTGGACGAGCAGTTCGCGATGTCCTACGAGCGCTACCTGCTGCAGTTCACCCAACTTCAATCCCTGATGGGCCAGCTCAATCAGACCTCGGGCATGTTCGGGTCGTCCACGACCACCGCCTGAGGACCGATCGCGCCGCCCCTCATCACCCCCGACGAGGACTTCCTTGACATACGACGCATACGAGAGCTACGCCCAGGTCGACCTGGGCGCCCAGACCGCACAGGCCTCGTCCGTGCAGCTGGTGCTCATTCTGATGAACGGCCTGCAGGACGAACTGGCGCGCGCGCGCGCCCACATCGAGGGCGGCCGCTTCGAGGCCAAGGCCCGCAGCCTGGACAAATGCGTCGGCATGCTCAACGGCCTGTCCAGCTCGCTGGACACCGACGCTGGCGGCGAGGTGGTGGCGCAGGTCGCGCAGGTCTACGACTACTGCGCGCGCCGCCTCCACGAAGCCGGGGTCCGGCTCGACGTGGGCATGGTCGATGAAGTCAGCCGCCTGCTGCGCACGCTGCAGGACGGCTGGGAAGGCATGCAGGCCCACCATGGATAAGCGCCAGCCCTTCCTCGACCTGGCCGCGCGCCTTCGCCAGGAGACGCAGGCCGCCGACTGGGCCGCGCTGGCCCGGACCGACCGGCAGCTCGCCGGCCTGCTCGCCAGCCTCCCCGCCGACCTGCGCCTGAGCGCCTCGGAGCAGGCCGCGTACCACGTGCTGCGGCTGGCGCACGAGGCCGCGCGCAGCGCCTGCGCCCAGGCTCAGGCGCAGGCCCACGAACGCCTGCAGGCGCTGTGCGACCAGCGCATCGGCTGGGACGCCTACGCCCTGAGCACCGACATGCAGGAGGCATCGGCATGAACGTGACCACCCCCATCCTGAACCTCACCCCGGCCATGCCGGCCGCGCCCGGTGCGGCGCCGATCGCGCCGCCGGGCGACGGGCAGGCCGTGCTGGCGGGCGATTTCGCGGATCTGCTGGGCCTGGGCGAGAGCCCGGCGCCCGTCGACGCCGCCGACCCCGCGTCCGCGCACGAGATCGGCCTGCTCGATGAGCAGCCGGCGCCCGATGACGGCGAGACCGCGCAGGACGACAGTCCGGCCGAACCCACCGACGCGATGTTGTCCGCCGCCATGACCACGGTGCAATGGACGGTCGGTGTGGAGCGCGCGCTGCAGCTGGCCCTGCGGTCCTCGCAGGCCGCGCCGCCCGCGCAGGACGCCGCGCCCGTGGCCCTGTTCCGGGCCAGTCCCACCCCGGCATCTTCGCCGGCCGGTGTGCCCGTGCTGGCCGATGCCGACGTGTCCGGCGCGCCGAACCCGGTGCCGGCGGCTGCCGCACCGGCCGGGCCGGGCACCGCCACCTCCGATGCGGGCAGCCGCGCTGCGCGCTTCGAGCTGCCCCAGGTGCAGGCCGCTCCTGCGGCGGCGACCGCGCCCGCGGCAGGCGGCAGCTTCGTGCTCGAAGGCGACAGCGTGCGCCTGCCCGCCGGTGAGCCCGACCTGTGGCAGCGGCCGCTGGCGCAGGCGCTGGGCGATCGGCTGCAGGTGCAGGCCTCCCACGGCATCGAGCAGGCCCGCATCCGCCTGGAGCCGCCGGCCATGGGCCGCATCGAGATCGTGCTGCGCCAGGAAAGCGGCCAGCTGCAGGTCCAGCTCAGCGCGTCGCACCACGAGGTGGTGCGCCAGCTCCAGGCCATGGGCGAAGGCCTGCGGCAGGAGCTCACGCACAAGCAGGGCGCCCCGGTCACGGTCCAGGTGCTCGAGGACCGTGCGCTCGCCGACGGCCGCTCGCCGCAGCGCGAGCGCCAGCAACAACAGCCGCAGGAAGACCGGCCCGGCCAGGGTCTGTTGAGCGAATCCAAGGCCGACCGCCGCGCCTTCACCCTGGCCTGACCCGCCGCCATCGAGATTGCCCGCATGAAAAAAATCAAACTGATCTCCCTCCTCGTCGGGGTCGCGCTGATCACCGCCGCCGGCGGCGGCGCCGCTGCCTACTGGTTGCTGCGCCCGGCCAAGCCGGCCGTGGCGGGCGCGCCGGCGCCCGACAAGCGCGAGTACCGCTATGTCACGCTGGACAAGGTCATCGTGATGCTGCGCGGGCGCGAAGGCGGCCCGCTGACCAACTACCTCGCGGTGGACCTGGTGTTCAAGACCCCCGTGAGCGACGAAGCCCAGACCAAGCAGCAACTGCCCAAGCTGCGCTCGATCGCGGTGCGCTCGCTCTCCGAGTTCACGCTCGAACAGGCCGGCATGCTCACCATTCCCGCGCTCTCCGACCATGTGCAGAAGGCCTACGTCGAGAGCTTCAAGGCCGAGGCGCGGCCGATGCCGTTCGGCGAAGTGATGATCGGCAAGCTCATCATCGAGTGAGCGACGGCATGTACGGCGGTTACACCGAAATGGCCAGCGTGGCCGCGGCCGAGCTCGGCGCGGCGGACGAGCAGCGGCACCTGCTGGCGTTCACGCCGCTGGTGCGGCGCACCGTGCGCCAGCTCAGCTCGCAGGTCGGTGGCGCGATGGACCGCGACGACATGATGCAGATCGGCCTCATGGGTCTGCTCGAAGCCCTGCGCCGCTACGGCGAGCCCGACGAGCGCTTCCCGGCGTTCGCCGGCTTGCGGGTGCGCGGCGCCATCCTGGACGAGCTGCGCCGGCAGGACTGGCGGCCCCGCTCGGTCCGCCAGGAGAGCTTTCGCCTCAAGGCGGAGGTGCGCGCACTCACCAAGCGCCTGGGGCGCGAGCCGACCGAAGCCGAGGTGCTGGCCGAGCTCGACATCAGCCCCGAGGCCTACCTGGCCTACCAGCAGGACAGCAACGCCGAAACCCTGGCCAGCTTCGACGACCTGTTCGACACGCTGTCCAACGAGGCCTCTTCGCAGCGCTCGCCGGAGGCGGAATTGGTGCTCAAACGAAGCCTACAGCAGGCTTTGGGCACGTTGAGCGAGCGTGAACAGCGCGTCATTCAGCTCTACTACGAATACGAACTGAGCCTCAAGGAGATCGCGGCGGTGCTGGGCCTGACCGAAGCCCGCATCTGCCAGATCAACAAGGCCGCCCTGCAGAAGATGAAAACCGTCCTGCAGACCGACTGACCGAATCTTCAAAGCCACAGCCATGCAACTCTTCGTCGGCGCCCTCGTCATTCTTCTCACCGTCTTCGGCGGCTTTCTGCTGGGCGGCGGGGACCTGGCGGTGGTCTGGGAGCCGGTGGAGCTGCTGATCATCGGCGGCGCCGGCCTGGGCGCGATCATCGTCGGCAACCCCCGGCACGTGCTCAGCGAGATGGGCATCCAGCTGCGCAAGCTGGTCGGCTCGCGCAAGGAAGGCGAGGAGTTCCAGCGCCAGCTGCTGCTGCTGATGTACGAGCTGCTGCAGACCGCGGCCGGCGGCATCAAGGCCCTGGACGCCCACGTGGAGGAGCCGCACAAGAGCGCGATCTTCCTGAAGTACCCGCTGGTGCTGGACGAACCCAAGCTGCTGCACTTCATCGTCGACAACTTCCGCCTGATGGCCATCGGCAAGATCAACGCCCACGAGCTGGAGGGCGTGCTGGAGCAGGAGCTCGAGGCCATCCACGAGGAGCTGAACCAGCCGGCCAAGTCGCTGCACAAGATTGGCGAGGCCATGCCGGGTTTCGGCATCCTGGCCGCCGTGCTGGGCATCGTGATGGCGATGAACTCGGTGGCCGCCGGCGCCTCCGCGGGTGAGATCGCCGCCAAGGTGGCGGCGGCCATGGTCGGCACCTTCATCGGCATTTTCATGTGCTACGCGGTGCTCGACCCGATCAGCAACATGATGAAGCAGCTGGTGAAAGAAGAGATGTCCCACATGGAGGCCGTGAAGGTGGTGCTGGTCACCCACGTGTCTGGCAAGGTCGCGCTGCTGGCCATCGACGCCGGGCGCCGCCTGGTGCAGCTGAACATCAAGCCCAGCTTCTCCAAGCTGGAGTCCTGGATCAATGCGCTGGAGGGCCGCGAAGAGGAGCCCAAGCAAGAGTTCAACCGCCGAGCGGGGGATCGCCGTGTCCAAGCCTGACCACGAGACCATCGTCAAGCGCGCCTCGCGGCGCCACGACGATGAGGCGCACGGCGGGGCCTGGAAGGTGGCCTTCGCCGATTTCGTGCTGGCGCTCATGTGCCTCTTCATGGTGCTGTGGGTGCTCGCGGCACGCGACAAGGAGGAGCTCAGCGGTCTGATGACCGCCAGCGGCGGGCACGTGGTCAACGAAGGGCGCGGCCCGCGCGTCGAAACCGTGGGCGGACCGCGCGGCAGCCTGATCGAGCGCTTCCCCATGCCGGCCAGAGGGTCGGGCGGCGGCCCGATGGCGGGCGAGCAGGTGGGCGAGGTGCAGCCGCGCGAACCCGGCCAGCGCGTGCGCTACGAGTCGCCCGCGCAGCTCCAGGACCTGGCCGAACTGCTCAAGCTGATGAGCGAGGAAGCGGGTCTGCGGGCCAACCTGCAGACCATCGTCACGCCCTACGGGCTGCGCATCATGCTGCACGACACCGACCGCGAAGGCATGTTCCAGCTCGGCAGCGCGACGCCGGGCACCAAATTCAAGGACATGCTGCGGCGCATGGGCCCGCTGTTCGCGAAGATCGAGAACAGCATGCTCATCGTCGGCCACACCGACGCCAAACCCTTTGCCGGCGCGGGCCCCCACACCGCGTCCAACTGGACCCTCTCCAGCGACCGTGCCGCCGCCGCCCGCGCCCATTTGATGGACGGCGGCATGCCCGCTCGCAATGTGCTGCAGGTGGTGGGCATGGCCGATCGCGCGCCCTTCGAGGCCGCGGATGCCCACGCCAGCGTGAACCGGCGCATCGAGCTGCTCGTGCTCACCGAAGGCCAGAGCGGGGCCATCGCCGCGATGTTCGGCGCCCCCACGGAAGAACACCCGCTGGTGCCCGGTGTGCAGACCGAGATGCCCAGCATGGACGTGCTCGCCGCGCTGCGGGCGACCCTGCTCAAGGCCAGCCAGGGCATCCCCGGCCTGCAGCCCGTGCTGGGCCGCCCCGCCGACCCATCCCCCGTCACCCCATGAACGCCCTCCAGGCCGCAGGCGAATGCAAACCCGACGAACGCGAGGAGATCGCATGAGAATTTCCGGCAACCCAGGCGCAGAGTCCATCGCCGCAGCGCGGGCCGTCGACGCGCCGCGCACCGAGGCCGCCAGCGCCGGCGCCCCGTCGGCGGCGACCACACCCGCCGCCCTGGCCTCCGGCGTCATGCAGCCCGCCATGGACGCGCTGCGCGGCCTGTCCGATGTGGACACCGCCCGCGTCGCCGAGATCCGCGAAGCGCTGGCGCGCGGCGAGATCCGGTTCGACGCCGGCAAGCTCGCCAACCTCATCACGCGCTACCACGGGAGCCGGCCGTGAGCGTGCGCCGCGAGTGCGTGAGTTTTCTGGAGCTGGTGCGCGAGGACCAGGCGGACTTCCAGGCCATGCGCGATCTGCTGCAGGCGCAGTTCGACGCCGCGCTGCACCACGACCCGGTGCGCGTGGCCGCGGCCTGCGAATCCATCTCGGCGCTGACCGACCGCATCACCCGGCGCGGCCATGAGCGGCTCGCGCTGGCACGGCAGATCAGCGGCACCCAGGGCGATGCGGCCTACGAGATGGTGCAGGCCGCGCTGCCCAAGGGCGTGCGCGCGACGGTGGCGCAGTGGTACACCGACCTGCAGGCCATGGTGGCCGAGTGCCAGCGGCTCAACGCCCGCAACTGCGACCTGCTGATGAGCCAGTACGAAATCATGCAGCGCGTGCTCAACGACGAGGTGCACACCTATGCGCCTGCCTGACGCGCGCTTCGCCACCGGCGCCGCCACCCTGGGGGTGGAGGGCATGGCGCCGCTGCCGCGCGCGGGCGCGGGCGGCTTCAGCGCGCTCATGCGCTCGGTGGACGGCGAGGTGCGCCGCTTCATCGCCCAGGGCTCGGGCGCCGGCCTGCCCGGCGGGCTCACGCCCGAGGCCGCGTCGCTGCGCCTTCGCATGGCATCGTCGGCGGCGGCCGAGGCGCCTGCCGCTGCCGGCACCGGTGTGCCTGAAGCCGAACGCGCCGCCTTTCTCAACCGCATCGCCCCCTGGGCCGAAGACGCCGGCCGCGCGCTGGGCGTGGCGCCCGAGCTCGTGGCGGCACACGCGGCGCTCGAATCGGGCTGGGGCCGGCAACCCTTGCGCGCGGCCGACGGCAGCGACACCCACAACCTGTTCGGCATCAAGGCCACCGGCAGCTGGAAGGGCGGCACCGCCGACGCGCTCACGACCGAGTTCAGCGACGGCGAGGCCCACAAGACCACCGAGCGTTTCCGCCGCTACGCCGATCCGGGCGAGGCCTTCCAGGACTACGCGCGCCTGCTGCGCGACAACCCGCGCTACCGCCACGCGATCAACGCCGGCCAGGACGCGCGGGCCTTCGCCCAGGGCCTGGCGGCGGGCGGCTACGCCACCGACCCGGCCTACGCCGGCAAGCTCGAGCAGGTGGCGCGCCAGATCCAGGGGGCCGGTCGATGACGCGCGGGCTTTACTCGACCGGCTCGACCACGCCTTCGTCGACGACGCGCGCGCTCAGGGTCTTGCCCGAGGCGGTGTTGCGCACCCGCACGAGCTCACCGAGCGAGCCGGCCTGCAGGCTCTCGCCCGCGTTCTCGACCGACACGCCGCCGTGGCGCGCGACGATGCGCACGGCCGAACCGCGCTTGACCAGCACGGCCTTGTTCAGCAGGCGCGCCTGCAGCACCTGGCCTTCGCGCAGCGCGCGCCGGCTCGACTGCCCCACCGCGTTCTCCGCGAGGCCGACGGCGTCGGCCATCTGCGTCACATCGCGCCGTTCGGGCCGCACATCGTCCGCCGAGAGCGCCTTGCCAGCGGCGATCGGCCCCGCGCTGACCAGCACCTCGGCCTCGAGCGCCACGCGCGCCACGAACTCGTGCGTCCAGCCCGGGTTGTCCGGGCAGCTCACCTTGAGCGGCAGGCGGGTCGGGTGGCGCGCGTCGCCCAGGTCCACCGCGACCGGGCTGGCGCACGTCAGATTCGCGGGCGCGCGGCCGCCGAGCTTCACGCTCACTTCGGGGGCTTTCCAGCCCAGGGTCTCGGCGTGGTCGAGCCAGTGCGCGCGCACCGCCTGCTCGACCTGCGGCAGCACCGGTGCCGCCACCGCGAGGGCGGGCAGGGCGCTCCAACAGACAAGCAACTTCAAACAGAAAGGACTGCGCATGGGTATCGATATCGGGCAAGTGGTCGCGGTACACGCCGACGCACTGCAATTGCGGGCGGAGCGGACCAAGGTGCTGGCCTCCAACCTCGCCAACGTGAACACGCCGGGCTACCAGGCCCGCGACATCGACTTCGCCGCCAGCCTGGAACGGGTGATGAGCGAAGGCGGGGAGGGGCTTGAAACGGGGGATGGCGGCGAGCTGATGTACCGCGTGCCGCACCACCCTTCGGCGGATGGTAACACCGTGGAATTGGGCGTCGAGCAGGCGGCCTTCGCGCAGAACGCGGTCGGTTTTCAGACCAGCCTGACCTTCGTCCAGATGAAATTCAAGGGCCTCGCGCAGGCCATCGCGGGGCAGTAAGCATGTCGTTCGAAAGCATCAGCCGGATCGCAGGCTCGGCCATGTCGGCCCAGACCGTGCGCCTCAACACCATCGCCAGCAACCTGGCCAACGCGCAAGCCGCCTCGGGCGTCGAGGGCGACACCTACCGCGCGCGCAAGCCGGTGTTCGCCACCATTTACGACAACGACGGCAGCGGCGCCACACCCGGCGCCAGCGTGCAGGTGCTCGACGTGATCCAGAGCGACGAGCCGCTGCGCCGCATGCACCAGCCCGACCACCCGCTGGCCAACGAGAACGGCGACATCTATTTGCCCAACGTGAACCCCGTGGCCGAGATGACCGACATGATGTCGGCCTCGCGCGCCTTTGAAACCAGCGTCGAGGTGCTGTCCCGCACCCGCCAGATGCAGATGGCCGTGCTGCGGCTGGGAGAGTCCTGATCATGGAAGCCATCACCGATCTCACGAACAAGACGGCGCAGACCGCCGCCGAAACGCCGGTGGTCGCGAACGCGGACGCCGGCACCAAGGACATGTTCCTCAAGCTGCTGGTGGCGCAGGTGCGCAACCAGAACCCGCTGGAGCCCAGCGATCCGGCCGAGTTCGTCAACCAGCTCACGCAGCTGAGCCAGACCGAGGCGATGCAGAACGTGGTGACGCAGACCCGCAACAGCGCCTCCATGCTGGAGAGCCTGCAGGTGCTCTCGCTGGGGGCCCAGGTGGGCAACCAGGTGTCCGTGGTCACCGACTCGGTGATCCTGGGCACGGAGAAGGTGTCGGGCAGTTTCGAGCTCGGCGCCGCGAATTCCAACCTCGCGGTGGTGCTCACCGCGCCAGATGGGCAGAAACACCGCGTAGAGCTGGGTGCCCAGAGCGCCGGCACCGTGTATTTTTCAGTGGACCCTCAGGCGCTGGGCCTGCCGGGTGGCACCTACGACATCGCCGTCGACGGCGGCGAGGGCGTGTCCCCGGATGTGGAGATCCAGAGCGAGCTCACCAGCGTGAAGCTCTCGCCCACCGGCGGCGTGCTGCTGCAGGTGGCCCACCTGGGGGACGTGCCTTCCCATGCCATCACCGGATTTTTCGGCCGCCCGAAGACCACCCACAGTTGATTAAGGACATTCCATGAGCTTCAACATTGCCCTCGGCGGCGTCAACGCCATCAACACCCAGCTGGAAGCGATCAGCAACAACATCGCCAACGCCGGCACCTACGGCTTCAAGTCCAGCCGCGCCAACTTCGCCTCGATGTACGCCGACGGCCAGCCCATCGGCGTGGAAGTGGGCTCGATGTCGCAGACCATCGGCACCAGCGGCGGCGCGCTCAACACCGGTCGCAGCATGGACGCGGCGATCCAGGGCAAGGGCTTCTTCGTCACCAAGGACACCAACGGCGAGACCCTGTTCACCCGCGTGGGCATCTTCGGCGCGGACAAGGACGGCTACGTCACCGACAGCTTCGGCCGCCGCGTGCAGGGCTACGCCGCCATCCCGGGCAGCACCGCGCTCGGCGCCCTGGGCGACATGCAGATCGAGAAGGGCCAGCTGCCGGCCCAGGCCAGCAGCACGCTCGACTACGTGGGCAACCTCTCGGCCGACTGGCCCAACCCGGCCGTGGCACCGTTCTCCGCGGCCGACCCGCAGTCGTACAACGGCTCCATGGTCTCGGTGGTCTACGACTCGCAAGGCACCAAGCACACCGTGACGCAGTACTTCGTGCGGACCAACCCGAACGAAATCACCGTGCACTACACCTTCGACGGCGCGGCCCTGCCCGCCGGCTCGCAGACCGTGCTGCAGTTCAGCACCGCCGGCCAGCTGCTGACCCCGGCCGCACCGGTGACCAAGAACCTGCCGGTGCCGGCCACGGTTGCGCCGATCGCGCTGGCCGTGAACTACAACGGCACGACCCAGTTCGCGGGCCAGGCCACCACCACCGTCAACGCCAGCAACGGCTACGCCTCGGGCTCCTTCGTGGGTGTGGCGCTCGACAAGGACGGCTCGGTGCTGGCCCAGTACAGCAACGGCCTGAAGCAGCGCGTGGGCACCATCGCCCTGGCCAACTTCCCCAACGAAGACGGCCTGGTGCCGGTGAGCGACACCAGCTGGGCCGTGTCCAACGCCAGCGGCGATCCCCTGTACGACGTGCCCGGCGCGGGCCAGGCCGGCACGATCAGCCCGGGCTCGCTGGAGCAGTCCAACGTGGACCTCACCGGTGAGCTGGTCGGCCTGATGACCGCGCAGCGCAACTACCAGGCCAACACCAAGGTGTTCTCGACGCAGCAGGCCATGACCCAGGCCCTGATGCAGGCCGTCTGAGTCTCGCGCCATGGATGCCCTGATCTACACGGCCATGAGCGGTGCGGAGCGCACGCTGCGCGAGCAGCAGGTGCGCGCCAACAACCTGGCCAACGCCGACACGCCCGGCTTCCGGGCCGATGTGGCTTTCAGCACCGCGATGGCGACCCCGGGCTACGGCTACGACGACCGCCACATGAGCCAGCTCAACGCCGACGGCGTGAGCGCGCGCCACGGCGTGCTCAAGTCCACCGGCCGCGACCTGGACGTGGCGATCACCGGCGAGGGCTACTACGCCGTGCAATACCGCGGCGCGCAGGAAGCCTACACCCGCTCGGGCCAGTTCACCGTCGATGCCGACGGCACGCTGACGGTGAACGGTCGCCCGGTCGTCGGCGACGGCGGCCCCATCGTGTTGCCGGCGTTCACGCGCGTGGACATCGCGGGGGACGGCACGGTCTCGATCCAGCCGCCGGGCCAGGAAGACCTGCAGCCGGTGGACCGCATCAAGACCGTGCGCCCGCTGGGCGGCGAAGTCACGAAGAACGAAGCCGGCCTGATCGTGGCCCGCGACGGCCAGCCCCTGCCGGCCGACGACACCGTGACGATGCGCTCGGGCCACCTGGAGGGCAGCAACGTGTCGGCCGTCGAGGAGATGGTGGCCACCATGACCCTGAGCCGCGATTTCGAGGTGCAGATGAAGCTGTTCGGCTCGGCCGAACGCCTGTCCGAAGCGGGCAACCGACTGGTGCGCGGCTGAGCCGGCCGCACCTTCCGTTCAATCAACCAGGAAACACACCATGAATCCCGCCATGTGGGTCAGCAAGACCGGCGTGCAGGCGCAGGACGCCAAGCTGCAGGCCATCGCCAACAACCTCGCCAACGTCAACACCGTGGGCTTCAAGCGCGACCGCGTGATGTTCGAGGATCTGTTCTACCAGGTCGAGCGCCAGCCCGGCACCGCCCGCGACGAGAACACCAACACCCCCACCGGCGTGCAGCTGGGCAACGGCACGCGCGTGGTCGGCACGCAGAAGGTCTTCACCACCGGCAGCCTGCAGACCACCGGCCAGCAGCTGGACGTGGCCATCGTCGGCCAGGGTTTCCTGCAGGTGGAGCTGGCCAACGGCGACACCGCCTACACGCGCGCCGGCCAGTTGCAGACCAGCCCGGAAGGCCGGCTCGTGACCGCGCAGGGCTACCCCATCGTGCCGGACATCACCGTGCCCGCCAACGCGCTGTCCATCGCCATCGGTGAAAACGGCGTGGTCAGCGCCAAGATCGCGGGTGAGACCGAACTGACCGAACTCGGCCAGATCACGCTCGCGGGCTTCGTGAACCCCGCCGGCCTGGTGGCGCTGGGCGACAACCTGTTCCAGGAAACCGCCGCCAGCGGCGTGCCCAACGAGGGCGTGCCCGGCGAAGAGGCGTTCGGCAAGCTCAAGCAGGGCGCGCTGGAAGGCTCCAACGTGCAGGTGGTCGAGGAAATGGTGGAGATGATCTCGGCCCAGCGCACCTACGAGATGAACACCAAGGTGCTGTCCGCCGCCGACGGCATGCTGCAGAACCTGGCCCAGGCGGTGCGCTGATGCGTGCGCTGGCCGTGCTCAGCCTGGCGGCGGCCACCGTGCTCGGTGGCTGTGCCATCGTGCCACCCGTGGCGCCGCCGCTGGCCGACGCGCCCCTGCCGCCGGTGCAGCCGCCGGTGCGCAAGGGCCAGTCGGGCGGGCTGTTCAACCCGAGTTCCGCCTGGGTGCTCACCAACGACAGCCGCGCCTTCCGCTCCGGCGATGTGCTCACGGTCATCCTGGCTGAGACCACGCAGGCCAGCAAACGCTCGGGCACCAGCCTGGACAAGCGCAGCAGCATGAGCGCGCAACCCCTGAGCATCGCCGGCAAGGTGCTTGACACCAGCATCGGCCTCTCGGCCGACCGCGAGTTCTCGGGCGGCTCCAGCAGCACGCAGCAGAACGCGCTGGAAGGCGCGATCACCGTGGTGGTTCACGAGGTCATGGCCAACGGCCTGCTGCGCGTCTCGGGCGAGAAAAGCCTGTGGCTCAACCAGGGCGAAGAGTTCATCCGCCTGAGCGGCTTCGTGCGCTCCGAGGACATCGACGCCACCAACCGCGTGTCGTCCCAGCGCATCGCGAACGCGCGCATCGCCTATTCCGGCACCGGCACCCTGGCCGATGCCAACAGCCCGGGCTGGCTCACCCGCTTCTTCACCAGCCCCTGGATGCCTTTCTGAGATGCCCGCCATGAACCTCGCCCCGATCCGCGCCGCCCTGGCCCTGGGCGCCGCCCTGCTGGCTTTCGCTTTGCCGGTGCAGGCACAGACGCCAGGTGCGCCGGCCCGGCCGCTGCACAGCCTGGTCGACGTTGAAGGCATGCGCGAGAACCAGCTGATCGGCTACGGCCTGGTGGTGGGCCTGCAAGGGTCCGGCGACAGCAGCCAGATCCGCTTCTCGGGCCAGACGGTCGAGAACATGCTCAAGCAGTTCGGGGTCAAGCTGCCCGAGCGCAGCAACACCAAGGCGCGCAACGTGGCCACGGTGATGGTCAGCGCGGTCTTCCCACCGGGTTACCGCAAGGGCCAGAGCATCGACGTGACCGTGTCCTCGATGGGCGATGCCAAGAGCCTGCGCGGCGGCGTGCTGCTGCTCTCGCCCCTGCGCGGCGCCGACGGCGAGGTCTACGCGCTGGCCCAGGGCAATGTGGTGGTGGGCGGCCTCTCGGCGCAGGGCGCCAGCGGGTCCAGCGTCACCGTGAACACCCCGACCGCCGGCCGCGTGCCCAACGGCGCCACGGTCGAGCGCGAGATCGAGAGCGATTTCGACACCCGCGAGACCGTCACGCTGAGTCTGAAGCGCCCGCACTTCCAGACCGCCACCAACATCGTCGAGGCCATCAACCGCAAGTTCGGCACGCTCGCCACCACGCGCAACGCCACCAGCGTGGACGTGGTCGCGCCCGCGAACCCGACCCAGCGCGTGGCCTTCGTGGCCATGCTGCAGGCGCTGCCGGTGGCGGTGGGCACGGAAACGCCGAAGGTGGTCTTCAACTCGCGCACCGGCACCGTGGTGATCGCCGACGGCGTGCGCGTGCGGCCGGCGGCGGTGTCGCACGGCTCGCTCAAGGTGGTGATCGGCGAGCAACCGCTGGTGAGCCAGCCCGCGCCCTTCGGCCGTGGAGAGACCAAGGTGGTGCCGCAGTCCAGCGTGGCGGTGGAGCAGGGCAGCGGCCGCATGTTCAGCTGGCCGCCGGGCACCAGCCTCAAGGGCATCATCGACACCATCAACAGCACCGGCGCTTCGCCCGACGACATCATGGCCATCCTGCAGGCGCTGGACCAGGCCGGTGCCATCGACGGCGAGCTCGTCGTCATCTGAAGGACGCCCGCCCATGCAAGCCATCGGACCTTCGACCCCCGGCACTGCCGCGACCTCCGACATCGACCCGGTGCTGCGCGCCAAGGCGGTCGATGCCGCGGAAAAATTCGAGGCCTTTTTCATCGCGCAGAACCTCAAGGCCATGCGCCGCTCCACGCAGGCCCTGGCGAGCGAGGACAGCCCGTTCAACAACAAGATCAACCAGGACATGCTGGACATGGCCGACAACCAGGTGGCCGACTCCCTGGCCCGCCAGCGCGCCTTCGGCATCGCCGACGTGATCCTGCGCCAGCTGCTGCCTGCGCCCGCCGTGCTTAAGCAAACGCCCGCGGCGGTCGCTTTCCACGAGAAGACCCCGACCGTGCGCGGGGCCGCCACCCCGCTGGAACCCTGACCCATGACCATCCACTACACCGCGCTCTCCGGCGCCCTGGCCGCGCAGACCGCGCTGGCCGCCGCCAGCCACAACATCGCCAACGTGATGACCCCGGGCTTCACCCGCCAGGGCGCGCTGTTCGCGGCGGTCGGTCCGTTCAAGGGCGGCGTGGCCGCCACCGGCGGCGGGGTTTCGGTGCCCGCGCTGCTGCGCTTCAGCGACGGCTACAAGAACATGCAGATGTGGCAGTCGAATTCCGAGCTGGGCCGCTACAACACCTCGCAGCCCTACATGCGGCAGCTGGAGCAGGTGATGGGCGACGACGGCTCCAGCCTCAACAGCGGCCTCGACGTGTTCTTCAACGCCCTCAACGCCGCCAGCGTGGACCCCACGTCCGCGCCGCTGCGCCAGCAGGTGATCACCTCGGCTGAGGCGCTGGCGCAGCGCTTCGGCAACCTGAACCAGGTGCTGAACAACCAGCGTGCTTCGGTCGCGCAGCAACGCACCGCCACGGTGGCGCAGGTGAATTCGCTGAGCGCGGAGATCGCCGACCTCAACGAGAAGATCGCGGCCACGCGCGCCACCGGCATCAACCCCTCCAGCCTGATGGACGCGCGCGACCTCAAGATCGACGCGCTGTCCAACCTGGTGGGCCTGCAGGTGGTCGAGCAGGCCGACGGCAGCGCCAGCGTGTCCCTGCGCAGCGGCGTGCCGCTGGTCGCCGGTTCGCTGGCCGCCACGCTCTCCACCGTCAACAACCCGGACGGCTCCCAGACCCTGAAGCTGGCTTTCGCCAGCGAGTCCTTCACCGTCACCAACGGCAACCTCGGCGGCCAGCTCGGCGGGCTGGACGAGTTCGAGCGCACGGTGCTCAAGCCGGTGATCGACGACGTGGCCGCGCTGGCCGAAGAAATCGCCACCCGGGTGAACACCCAGATGGCCGTCGGCTTCGCCATGGATGGCACGCCGGGCACGGACCTGTTCCAGTTCGACGCCGCCTCCACCGGCCTGCTCAAGGTGGTCGACGGCCTGCTGGGTGAAAACCTGGCGTTCTCCTCGGACCCGACCAAGCCGGGCAACAGCGACAACCTGCAGGCCCTCATCGGCCTGCGCGACCAGCCGTTGACCATGCCCTCGCTGGGCACGGTGCGCCTGGGCGATGTCTACACCCAGATCGTCGGGCGCCTGGGCACCCAGAACCAGCAGGCGCGCGCGGCGCACGACACCGCCAAGACGGTGCGCAACCAGGCCGAGGAAAGCTGGAAGTCCACCAGCGGCGTGAACACGGACGAAGAGGCGATCAACATCGTGCAGTACCAGCAGATGTACCAGGCCAACATGAAGGTGCTGGCGGTCTCCAACGAATTGTTCGACACCACGCTGGCCATGTTCGGCTGAAGGAGACCAAGAGATGCGCATCGCCAGCACCCAGTACCACACCACCATGAACACCTCGCTGCAGATGGCGTCGTTCAAGGTCGAGCAACTCATGCAGCAGATGGCCACCGGCGAGCGCCTGCTGGTGCCCTCGGACGACCCCATCGCCAGCGTGCGGCTGGGCCGCCTGGCGCGCGAGCAGGCCGCGCTGGACCAGTACCGCGACAACATCGGCGCCCTGGGCGGGCGGCTGCGGCACAGCGAGGTGCTGCTCGACAGCATGAGCAACGACATGCTGCAGATGCGCGACCTGCAGATCTGGGCCGCCGACGGCACCAACACCTCGGAAGACGTGCGGGCCATGGCCACGCAGCTCATCTCGCTGCGCGACAGCATCTTCGCCACCGCCAACACGCGCGACCAGGAAGGCCGCTTCCTGTTCTCGGGCACGGCCTCGAACACGGCCACCATCACGCTCGACCCGGCCGCCGCACCCGGCGCGCGCTACAGCTTCACCGGCAACACCGACCTGCAGCAGGTGGTGGTGGGCAACGGCGTTACCCAGGCGGCGAACGTGCCGCTGGACGAGATGGCCGCCTTCCTGAACCAGCTCGACCTCACCATCCAGGACTTCCAGACGCCGGGCGTCACCGTCAACGACCCCGCCGTGCGCGCCCGCCTCAAGGCCACCACGGACCTGCTCGACACCACCTTCAACAGCGTGAACTCGCGCATCGCCCGCATCGGCGGCGCGCTCACCACGCTGGACTCGCAGGACAACTCGCTGGCCAATGTGAGCCTGTCCAACGACCACGCGGTGCTTGCGCTCGGCAAGCTCGACTACGCCGAAGCCGCGGTGCACCTCACCGGCTACACCACCGCGCTGCAGGCCACCCAGAAAGCCTACGCCAAGGTGTCGGCGCTCTCGCTGTTCAACGTGCTCTGACGGGGCGTCCGCGCATGCAGGTCAACACGCTCCCGGCCCTTCGATCCAGCGCAACGCCCGAGCGCTCGGCCGGCGCCGCGCTCACCGCCGGGCGCTCCGCGGCAGGCGCGGCGGCCCCGGTCGCGCCGGTGCCCGCCGCGACCAGCGCCCACCCCTTGCGCGGCCCGGCGGGCGCGTCGGTCCAAGCGGCCTCCGCCTTCAGTCCCTGGGACGGTGAGCGGCACGGGCAGGTGGCTGCGGCCCAGCTGTCGAAGGCCTACCTCGGGCGCCTGTCTGCCGATCTGCACACGCTCAAGTCGGGCTACAGCGACCAGCTCGCCGACCCCGCCACGGCCCACCAGCGCGAGCCCGAGCTCGCGTCGGCGCGGCAAGGCCTGAAGACCCTCTGGCGCCAGCGCGCCGCGGCCACCGGCGCCGCCATCGACGCGCAGCTGCAGTACCAGGGCCATGGCGCGGCGCGCCAGATCTTTCGCATCCGGGGCATCGATGCCGCCGCGCTGTCGCAGGGCGCGCGCGAGGTGCTCAGCATCGGCCTGCCGTCCAACCTGGCCGGCCCGCTGACCGTCACCATCGACCCCGAGCAGGGCGCGCACAGCAACGTGCGCCGGCTCGACCACGCGTTGGCCACGGCCGAGGTGCGCGTGCACACCGATGCGCAGGGCGAGCCGCTGTTCAGCGCATCGGAAGCCACCTGGGACAAGGTGCAGGACCGCATCACCATCAAGGGAGAAGGGCATCGGTTTGCCGACGGCGTGGCCCAGCGCGTGCGCACCCAGACCGAGGCGCCGGCCTTGCCTTCGGCGCTGTACGAGCAGGCGCCGGCAGAGGCCCACGAAATCCGCACCGCATTGCAGCGCGTGATCCATGCGCTGGACCGCGTGGGCTTCACGCAGGCCCAGGTGGCCGGCACGCTGGCATTGGCCTCGGCCGAAGCCAGTGCCGCGTCGGCGGAGATCCCGATCGAAGTGGTGGAGCGATCGGCCCAGGCTTTCCTGGCGCGCACGCAGTCGATGCGTTTCGAGACCTATGCCGACGTGGCGCCGGCCCTGGCGGGCGTGAACCGCGCACGGGTCATGGCGCTGCTGGGCTGACGCGGGTCGGCGCGCCGGCGCTCGTCGCCACCACCACGTGGGCCTGGATCTTGCCGGCCACCGGGCCGTCGCCATGGCGGCTGGCGATGGCCTCGGTCGCGCGGTCCGTGGCGAACTGCAGCAGACCGGCATCGCGCGCCTCGATTTCGTTGCGCAGCGGCGTCCCCTGGCAGTAGGCGGTGGCGGCGTCGCGCGCCGAGGCGGCGTGGCTCACTTCTTCGCGCGTTTCGATCCGGATGTCGGTGAACCCCGCCTGGACCAGCTCGTCGCGGATCCGGGTGACGTCGTGGTAGCCGTGCGGGATGAGGGCGGGGAAGCGCGGCGGGTCGTCCGGGAACACGGTGGCGACGGCGTTGGTGACCTCGTCGGCAAAGGCGTTGTTCTCGATGCGGTCCCAGACACTGAAGACCCAGTGCCCACCGGGCCTGAGCACGCGGCGGGCCTCGGCGTAGCCGGCGACCCGATCGGGGAAGAACATCACGCCGAACTGGCAGCAGACGACGTCGAACGAGCCTGCGGTGAACGGCAGGTGGAGCGCGTCCGCCTGTTGCCATTCGATGCGGGCATCGGCGCCTTGCCGCGCGGCGGCGTGGTCGAGCATGGGCTGGTTGAGGTCGGTCACCACGTAGCGCGCCTGGGCACCGAGCCTGGGCGCCAGCGCCCGGGTGACCACGCCGGTGCCGGCGGCGGTTTCCAGCACCGTCCCCGGAGAGAAGGCCGCCACCCGTTCCGCCATGTGCTCCGCGTAGGCCGCGAAGATCATGGGGACCATCAGGCTGTCGTAGAACTTCGGGATCGAGCCCGCGAAGACGGTGTGGGTATCGGCCATGAGACCTCCCATGGAAAGCTGGATGGTGCGCTTTGGCCGCAGCCCCGTCAACGCCGCCCAGCCAGCTTTCCTGGTGCAGGCGGGTCGATTCAAAAAATTTCTGCTGCCGCATTTAAGGACCCGCTCCAGCAAGTCGCTCTGTATCGGTGAGGTCGTCGATACCCGGCGTCCCAACCGATCAAGGAGTACCCACCATGTTGAGCCTGCACACCAACTACGCTTCGCTGAGCACCCAGAACGCCCTCGGCGCCACGCAGAAGACCCTGACGACCTCCATGTCCCGCCTGGGCACGGGCTTCCGCATCAACTCCGCGATGGACGATGCCGCCGGCCTGCAGATCGCCACCCGCATGGACGCCCAGTCGCGCGGCATGGCCGTGGCGATGCGCAACACGCAGAACGGCATCTCGATGATGCAGACCGCCGAAGGTGCGTTCAAGGAAATGACGAACATCGTCACCCGCATGAAGGACCTGGCCACGGAAGCCGCCAACGGTTCCGCCACCCAGGAAGACCGCGACGCCCTGCAGGCCGAATTCGACCAGCTCGGTGAAGAGCTCGGCAACATCATGACGAACAGTTCGTTCGCCGGTGAAGCCCTGTTCAACAAGGATGGCACGGCCGGCAAGCTCGGCGCCGGCGCCGTGACCTTCCAGATCGGCGCGACGACCGCCGAAACGATGGAGGTGGACGTGACCGATGCCCTGGCCGACCTGGGCACCGACCTCGACGCCGTGGTGGCTTCGTACACCGCTGGCGTGACCGCTGGCACCCCCGGCAGCGAAATCGCTGCGGCCGCCGACGCCAACACCGCCATCGACGATCTGGCCGACGTGCTGGACGCCATCGGTGCCGTGCGCGCCCAGCTGGGTGCTTCGTCCAACCGCCTGGAAAGCGTCTACAACAACCTGGGCAACCAGCGCACCCAGACCGACGCCTCCAAGGGCCGCATCATGGACGTGGACTACGCCGCTGAAACGGCCAACATGACCAAGAACCAGATGCTGCTGCAGGCCAGCACCTCGATGCTCAAGCAATCGTCGAGCATGTCCCAGCTGGTCATGTCGCTCATGCAGTAATCCGGCGACTTCGGCCGCCTTCCACGGCGGCCCGAGACGACAAAGCCAGCCGGGTCACCGGCTGGCTTTTTTTCATTCCGAAGGGGTGAACGGAGACCTCCATGAACATCGATCGCGTCACCGCCGCGAGCCTCGCACCGCAGCAGCGCCAGCCCGCCCGGGACGGCGCGCCGCGGCCGGCCGTGGGCGAGCACATCGCGCTGCGCTACGAGGGGCGCGACGAGCATGGCGTGACGCTGCGGCGCGATCGCGGCACCCACCTGCGCCTGCCCGCGCCCGGTGCCTGGGCGCAGGGCCTGTCGGTGGGCGACATGGTGTGGATGCGCGTGCTGGCGACCGAGCCTTCGCTCGAACTGGAGTTCGTCGCGCCCCGGCCCGGCACGCCGGGTGCGGCCGTGTCGCCCGACGAGCTGCCGGCGATGCGCCTGGACCAGGCGGCCTTGCGGATCCACCAGTGGAAGCTGCCATCCCCGGTCGAGCTGGCCGCCGCCTGGCGCGTGATCCTCACCTCGCGCCACATGGACCTGGGCCTGCAGGGCCTGGCGCTGCTGGAGCGCCAGCCGCTCGCGCTGCCCGGCCCTCACACGAACACCGCCGCACCGGCGCCTCAGGAGCAGGCCGAACCCGGCCAATGGAGCTTTCACCTCTACGCCTGGGGCGGCATGAACGTGGCGCTGCGCGTGGCCGCCCGCTCGCTGTGGGAGCGCCGCCGCCCGCCACGGGCGCCCGACGAGGCGCAGGGCATCGAGGTGGCCCTGTCCCTGCCGCAGGGCGGTGGCCCCATCACCGTGCAGCTGCTGTGCGTGCGCGGCGGCCTGGCCATGGCGCTGATGCCGCGCCAGCCGCAGGTGTTGCCGCTGCTGCGCGAGCTCATGCCCGAGCTGGCCGCGGCCCTGGGCCGCCTGGGCGCGCCGCTGGTGAAGGTGCAACTGGGCACGCCGCTGGCCCCCCTGCCGGCGGGGGGCCTGGGCTACCGGCCGGGCCCCTCATCGGCGCTGCTGCTGCAGGCCGTGGCCGAGGTGGTGAGCGGCGTGACCCGGCACTGGCCGGTGCCGCCGGACGCGAGCGACTGAGGGCCGCTCAGCCGAGCGAGCCGACGATGGCCACTTCCCGCTGCTCGGGCACCTCGTTGTAGGACAGCACGTGCAGGCCGGGCGCGAACAGCCGGGCGTAGCGCGCCAGCAGGGGCCGCACCTGCGGCATCACCAGCAGCAGCGGCGTGGCCGCCATCTGTTTCATCTGCTCGCGCGCGATCGGCATGTGGGACTGCAGCTGGTTGAGCAGGTTGGGGTCGATGGGGAAGTTGTCCAGCGCCACCTTGCCGGCGCTGCGCGCCTGGTTGAGCGCGCCGAGCAGCAGGTTTTCCAGCTCACCGCCCATGTTGAAGGCCTTGATCTCGCCGGTCTGGCCGCACAGGGCGCCGACGATCTGGCGGCGCAGCGTGCAGCGCACCTCGGCGGCCAGCAGCAGAGGGTCCTTGGTCTGCTCCACGTTCTCCAGCAGGGTCGTGGCCACGGGCACGATGTCCTTGAGCGACACGTTCTCGGCCAGCAGGGTGCGAAACACCTTGAGCAGCATGCTGTGGGTGAAAGCCTTGTCCAGCGCCGCCGACAGCTTGGGGGCGAGCGCGCCCAGGCGCTCCATCAGCGCTTGGACGTCGTCGTGCTGGAACAGCTCGCCGAGGTTCTCGCGCATCAGCTTGGTCACGTGCGTGGCGATCACGGTGGGCACGTCCACCACCTGGTAGCCCATGCCCAGGGCGTGCGCTTTCTGCGCCGGCTCGATCCAGATCACCGGCATGCGGAACGAGGGGTCGGCGCCCGGGATGCCGTCGATGTCGCCGTACACCTGGGGTCCCGGAATGGCCATGAGCCGGTCGGCGAACACCTCGGCCTGCGCCAGCACCGTGCCGTGCATGAGCACCGAGTAGAAGTTGGGCTTGAGGCCGAGGTCGTCGCGCGCGCCGATGGGCGGCAGCACCACGCCCATGCCCTCGCTGAGGGTCTGGCGCACGCCCTTGAGCCGTTTGGCAAGCACCGCCCCTTGCCCGGGGTCGATCAGGCCCACCAGCCGGTAGCCCACCGACACCGACAGCGGCTCCACCACCGGCAGGCTTTTCCAGTCGATCTCGGGCTGGCTTTCGGTCAGCAGGGCCGCCTGCACCTGGACGGCCGGGTCCGGCGGGGCCTCCACCACGCGCGATCCCATGCGCCATGCCACGTAGCCGAGCACGCCGGCGAAGGCAAAGAAGATCAAGGTGGGCATGCCCGGGATGGCGCCCAGCAGGGCCATCAGGCCGGCCGCCCCGTACAGCACGCCCGGCGAAGCCAGCAGCTGGCCGGTGATCTGCTTCTCGATGTCGCCCGACTCGCTGGCGCGGGTGACGATGATGGCCGCGGCGGCGGAGAGCAGCAGCGCCGGGATCTGCGCGACCAGGCCGTCGCCGATGGTCAGCAGCGCGTACAGCTTGAACGACTCGCCCAGCGAGAGGTCGTGCATGAAGCTGCCGATGAGCACGCCGCCGATGAGGTTGATCAGCAGGATCAGGATGCCGGCGATGGCGTCGCCCTTGACGAACTTGGAGGCGCCGTCCATGGCGCCGTAGAAGTCGGCTTCGCCGGCCACTTCCTTGCGGCGCGTCTGGGCCCCTTCCTGGTTGATGAGGCCGGCGTTGAGGTCGGCGTCGATCGCCATCTGCTTGCCGGGCAGGGCGTCGAGCGTGAAGCGCGCCGACACCTCCGAGATGCGCTCGGCGCCCTTGGTGACCACCAGGAAGTTGATGATCATCAGGATCACGAACACCACCAGGCCGACCACGAAGTTGCCGCCGATCACCACGTGGCCGAAGGCCTCGACCACCTGGCCTGCGGCGTCCGTGCCTTCGTGGCCGTTGAGCAGCACCACCCGCGTCGAGGCCACGTTGAGCATCAGGCGCAGCAGCGTGGCGCCCAGGATGACGGTGGGGAAGATGGAGAAGTCCAGCGGCCGGCGGCTGTTGACCGCCACCAGGATCACGATCAGCGAGAGGACGATGTTGAAGGTGAACAGCACGTCCAGCAGCAGCGGCGGCAGCGGCAGGATCACCATCGTCAGCATGGCCAGCAGGAAGAGCGGCGCGGCGTAGCGCATGCGCTGCAGGTCGGACCAGAGTGACTTGAGGACGTTCATGGCGGGCTTGGTGTCAGGTCAGGTGGGCGGGAACGTGGAGGTCGGCGGGCAGCGCGGGCTGCGCCTTGCGGCCGCCCTCGCGGTAGGCGCGCAGCTGCAGGACGTAGCGCAGCACGAGCGCCACCGCCTGGTACAGCGCGGCGGGGATCTGCTGCTTGACCTGGCTGGTGTTGTAGATGGCGCGCGCCAGCGGCGGCAGCTCCAGCACCTCCACTTGGTGTTCGGTGGCCAGGGCACGGATGTAGAGCGCGAGCTCGTCCACGCCCTTGGCAATGACGTAGGGCGCTTCGGCTTTCTGCGTGTCGTACTTGAGGGCCACCGCGTAGTGCGTGGGGTTGACGATCACCACGTCGGCGGTGGGCACGATCTTGCGCACGCTGCGCTTGGCGATCTGCTGCTGCAGCTGGCGGATGCGCTGGCGCACCTCGGGCCGGCCTTCGCTGGTCTTGTGCTCTTCCTTCAGGTCGCGCTTGCTCATGCGCTGTTCGCGCAGGAAGACGAAGCGCTGCAGCGGCAGGTCGATCAGCGCGAACACCACGAACACGGTGCACAGGGTGAAGATGCCGGTGATCGCCAGGCCCATGGCCTGCGCCAGCGCCTCGTTCAGCGGCAGGCCCTGCAGCCGCAGGAAGGCCGGGCGCGTGGAGCTCGCGGTGTGCCAGAGCACGGCGCCCAGGCAGATCGCCTTGGCGGCGGTGGTGGCCCAGTCGATCAGGTGCTTGGGCTTGGTGAGTCGGCTGAAGTAGCTCAGCGGGTTCAGGCGCTCCAGCTTGGGCATGAACAGGTCGGTGCTGAGCACCCAGCCGCCGGGGAACAGCGTGAACGCGATGACGATGATCGGGATCAGGGCCAGCGGCAGCACCATCTTGCCCACCAGCAGGATCGCCGGCTTGAAGGCGTTGGACCACAGGTTGTCCAGCGCGGCCTCGCCATCGAGCACCACGAAGCCCAGGCCGAACAGGTGCCGGAAGTCCTCGAGGTACGAGGGCGCCAGGATGACGATGAGCTGCAGGCTGCAGACCAGGCCCACGGCGGTGGCCACGTCCTTGGAGCGGGCGACCTGGCCCTTTTCGCGCGCCTTGCGCAGTTTCTGCGCGCTGGCGTCTTCGGTCTTTTCGCCGGTGTCCTGCTCGGCCATGGGCTACCTCGCCGCCATCATCTGCTCGAGCATGCCCAGCACGCGCGTGGTGAGGCGCACGTACTGCTCGGGGATGTAGCGCACCAGGCCGGAGAGCATGAACAGGCCGAACACGATGATCAGCGAGAAGCCCAGCGAGAACAGGTTGAACGCAGGGGCGATGCGGTTGAGAAAACCGAAGCCGATCTGCACCACCAGCGCCGAGAAGATCACGGGCAGGGCCAGCAGCAGGGCGGCGGAGAAGATCCAGGCCACCTGCAGCGGCAGCGTCTCCAGCGCCACCTGCGGGATGCCGCCGCCCACCGGCCAGGATTTGAAGCTCGACCCCATCACGCCGTTGAAGACCAGGTGGCCTTCGACGGCGAAGAACACCAGGATGCTCATGATGTAGAGCAGGGTGGAGACCACGTCGGAGGACACGCCGCTCATGGGGTCGTTCATGACCGCCATGGACAGGCCCATCTGCGACGAGGCCATGAAGCCGAGCAGGGTGAAGACCGCCATGATGAGCTGGAACGACAGGCCGATGACCAGGCCGATCACCACCTGCTCGATGGTGGTGAGGATGCCGAGCATCGAGAAGGGCGTGATCGGCACCGGGGGCTGCGCCACCGGCAGCAGCACCACCGCCAGCGCCAGCGCCAGCAGCACGCGCACGGTGACCGGCACCATGTTCTCGCCCACCACCGGCATGAACGAGAGCATGGCCAGCAACCGCACGAAGGGCCACCACATCGCCAGCAGCGTGGCCAGCAGTTGACCGAAGACCGGCTCCATGGGGTTCACGTCAGATCGCCAGCTGCGCGGCGCGTTCGAAGATGGCGATGCAGTAGTCCATGAGCTTGCTCGCCAGCCACTGCCCCATGAAGATGATGGCCAGCAGCGTCACGATGAGGCGGGGCAGGAAGCTCAGCGTCTGTTCGTTGATCTGCGTGGCGGCCTGGAACAGGCTCACCACCACGCCCACCAGCAGGCTGGGGCCGATGAGCAGCGACACCAGCACCACCACCAGCTTGAGGCACTCGGCGACCAGTTCGACGGCGATCTCGGGCGTCATATCGCGCGCACGCTCGTCACCAGCGTGTTGACCGTCAGCGTCCAGCCGTCCACCAGCACGAACAGCAGCAGCTTGAGCGGCAGGGAGATCACGAGCGGGGACAGCATCATCATGCCCATGGCCATCAGCACCGACGAGACCACCAGGTCGATGACCAGGAAGGGGATGAACAGCATGCAGCCGATCATGAAGGCGGTCTTGAGCTCGCTGAGCACGAAGGCCGCGAGCTTGACGGTGAAGGGGTGCAAGGCCGGGTCGCTGACGGCCGGTGCGCCGGCCAGCGTGGCGATCTGTTCGAGCGCGGGCTTGCTGGTCTGTGCGAGCATGAAGCGCGAGAGCGGTGCTTCGGCGTTGTTCAGCGCCTGGGCCAGGGTGATCTTGCCCTCGTCGTAGGGTTGCAGGGCGTCGGTCCAGATGCGCTCGCCCACGGGTCGCATGACCAGCAGGGTCAGGATGAGCGCGATGCCGGTGATGATGCGGTTGGGCAGGCCCTGCTGCAGGCCCAGCGCCTGGCGCAGCAGGGAGAGCACGATGACGAAGCGGGTGAAGCTGGTCATCATGAGCATCATGGCCGGGAGCAAGCCCAGCAGCGTCATGATGATCAGGATCTGCGTGCGAACCGTGTAGTCGGTGGTGCCGCCGCTGGTGTTGCTGCTGAAGATCTGCAGCCCTTGACCCCCTGCCGGCGCGGGCGACTGCGCCAGCGCATCGGCCGGTGCCAGCCCCGCCAGCAAGGCCAGGGTGACGGCGCCCGCGAGCAGGGCGCCGGGTCGAAAGGCGCGCGACATCATGCCGCCAGGCTGTCCAGGTTCAGGTCGGAGATCTCGACCACTTTCAGACCGTAGTTTTCGCCCGAGATCACCACGATGGCCTTGCCGATGGACACGCCGTTGACCTTGATGGTCAGCGGCTCGCCGGCCAGCGCATCGAGTTCGACCACGCTGTCCGTGGTGAGGTGCGCCAGGTCTTCCAGGGACACCCGGGTCGAGCCCAGTTCCAGGGTGAGCGTGACGGGGATCTTGCGCATGAGGCCGCCCAGGCCCAGCCGGGGCGCGGGGGGCGCCTCGAACGCGACTGGTGCTGCAGTGGCGGGCTCGTCCATGGCGGAGAGCAGCTCGTCGAGGTCGCCCGTGGCGTCGGGTTGGAGGGTCGCGGAGAGGTTTTCCATGGCGGTTCAGACTTCTTGGAGGGAGGTGAGACAGAGCTTGCCGCCGTGCTCGACCACGCTGGCCTTGAACACCGGGCTGTCCTGGATGCGGACGGTGGCGAGACCGAGGTCGACCGGCAGCACGCTGCCGGGGCGCAGCGCCATCACCTCGCCCAGGGACAGCGGTTTTTCCAGCAGCCGCACGTCGAGCAGCATCGGCAGCTGCCGGCGCAGGGCGGCCGGATCGACCGGTTTTTTTGCGGGTTTGCGCCGGGGCGGTGCCAGGGCGCGCAGCAGCGCGTCCAGGGCGCCGTCTTCCAGCATCCAGTTCAGGCGCCCCATCGGGCGGCCCTGTGCGTCGAGCAGATCGCAGCCCAGGAACAGGGCCTGCGCGTCGGCGGGGCTGCCGAAGCCGTGGCGCTCGGTGTCGAGCACGGGGGCGGCGGCCTGGGCGGTGCGCTCCTGCAGCCCGCTGAGCAGGCGCGCGGACAGGCATTGCACGAGCTGTTTGCCCACCTGCGCGGCCAGCCGCTGCTCGGTGGCGGTTTCCGAGCGTTGCAGGGTTTCCTGCTCCAGCTGGCTCCAGTTGTTCATGCCCAGGCGGCGCGCCAGCAGCGCGAGGGTGGCCTGGCGGTCGATGGCGAAGCCCAGCCGGCCGGCGGCGGCGTTGAACAGGAACCAGCGCAGCGGCCGGTGCGGGTGGACCCGGCGCGAATGCTCGATGCGGCCGAGCTGAAAGCCCGGGCCGGTGCGGGTGGCGAACAGGCTTTCCACGGCGGCCGTCAGGTCGGCGTGCAGGATCTCGCAGAAGCGGTCCAGCACGTGCACGGGCCGCCCCAGCTCGAAGGTGTCGATCACCGTCATGAGGGCGCCCCGGGCGGGCGCGATGATCTTCGTGGTCGCCGGCATGCGGATCAGATGGGCAGCTTGATGAGGTCGTCCAGGCCCGACACCACCTTGTTGCGCACCTGCATCATCATCTGGAAGTTGAGCGAGGCCTCCTGGCTCTTGAGCATCGCGCCCACGAGGTTGTCGCTCTGGCCCGTCTCCACGGCGCTCACCATCGCCTGGGCCTCGTGGCCCTTGTCGTCCACCGCACGGATCAGGCCGCCGATGTGCTCGGTGAAGGAGCGGTCGGCCTGGTTTGCGCCGAGCGGCATCGCCGCGGCGATCTGCGACTCGCCCGCCTTGATCTGTGCGAGGCTGCTCTGGATGTTCAAAAGCATGGAACTGTTCATGGGCGCGGGGCGGTGGGCTTGGGGTGAAGAAAGTATCGAGGGG
>NZ_JBWKZH010000020.1:0-83331 GCF_059424305.1 Hydrogenophaga sp. GW456-12-10-14-TSB4
GGGCGGGACATCGTGGGGCGACGCTGTGTTTTGAAAAGAAAGGGGGGCTCAGGCCGACTCGAACAGCGTGGTGCCGGCGTGCCAGCGCCGCAGCGCGTCCACGGTGACCCAGCGCTGCTCCATGCCGGCCACGCCGCTGGGCAGCAGCTGGTTCACGTCGCCCAGGTGGGGCAGCACGAGCAGGGCGTCGTCGAAGCGGTGGTCAGCGGTGTGCACGGTGGGCGTGACCAGGGTCTGCAGGCCGGCGGCGGTGGCCGCGCGCAGGCCGTTGGCCGAGTCCTCGAAGGCCAGGCAGGCGCTGGCCGGCAGTCCCAGCGTGGCCAGCACCTGCTGGTACACCTGCGGGTCGGGTTTCTTGCGCGGCGCAGTGGCCGCGTCGCCGATGGCGGCGAAGTGGCGCTTCCAGTCCGGGCCCAGCGGGGTGCGCAACAGGGCGTCGATGTTGGCCGGCGTGGTGGTGGTGGCGATGGCCAGGCGCAGTCCGCTGGCCAGCGCCTCGCGCATGAGCCGCAGCACGCCCGGGCGCAGTGCGAGCTGGCCGCCGCTCACGCGGCTTTCATAGAGGCGCGTCTTGATGGCGTGCACGCGCTCGATGGTGGCTTGCGCGGCCTTGCCGCCGGCCACGTCGGGCTCGACCATGCGCCAGTGGTGGGCGATGCGCTCCTTGCCGCCCGAGACCTGCAGCAGGCGGATGTAGGTGGCGTCGTCCCAGTGCCAGTCCAGGCGCACTTCGGCGAAGGCGTCGTTGAAGGCGGCGCGGTGCGCGGCCTCGGTGTCGGCCAGGGTTCCGTCCACATCGAAGATGAGGGCTTCAAGCATGGCCGGCCCCTTCGGCGTCGCTGAACAGCCGGCTGGCCAGGATGTCGGGCGCCTGCAGCGTGGTGAGTTCTTCGGCGGTGAGCTCGCGCTGCGGCTGCGCGAACAGGCGGCTGGCCTGGCGCAGGCGCGCGCGGTCCAGCGCATTGCGCACGCTGCGCGCGTTGGCGAAGTGCGGCTGCTGCAGGCGCAGGCCCAGGTAGCGCTCGAAGGCCTCGGCGGCCTCGGGGCTGAAGCGGTAGTTCTGCTCGGCCAGCATCTGGCGCGAGATCTGCATCAGCTCGCCGGCGCTGTAGTCGGGAAAAGTGAGGTGGTGCGCGATGCGCGAGCGCATGCCGGGGTTGGACTGGAAGAAGGTGTTCATGCGGTCCTCGTAGCCGGCGAGGATCACCACCAGGTCGTCGCGGTGGTTCTCCATCACCTGCAGCAGGATCTCGATGGCTTCCTGGCCGTAGTCGCGCTCGTTCTCGGGGCGGTAGAGGTAGTAGGCCTCGTCGATGAACAGCACGCCGCCCATGGCCTTCTTGAGCACCTCGCGCGTCTTGGGCGCGGTGTGGCCGATGTACTGGCCCACCAGGTCGTCGCGCGTGACGGCCACCAGGTGGCCCTTGCGCACATAGCCCAGACGGTGAAGGATCTGCGCCATGCGCAGGGCCACCGTGGTCTTGCCGGTGCCGGGGTTGCCCGAGAAGCACATGTGCAGGCTGGGCGGCTGCGAGGGCAGGCCCAGGCCGGTGCGCAGCTTGTCGATGACGAGCAGCGCGGCGATGTCGCGCACCCGCGCCTTGACGGGCGCCAGGCCCACGAGCTCGTCGTCCAGCTCCTGCAGCACGGCCTCGACCTGCGTGTCGGCCAGCACGGCACCGACCGAGCGCGCGGGCGGTGTGGCCACCGGTGCCGCCGCGGTGGTCACGGTGGCATCGGTGGACAGCGGCGGCGGCGTGCTGCCGGGGATGAGGTACGACATGGCGGCGCGCTCCCCGGTGCTCAGGCGGCGGTGTCGCGGTAGCGTTCACCTTCGGGCTGCACCGCGCCGTAGCCGCGCGTGGTGTAGCGCAGGCTGCGGCCGTTGACCTCCTGGCGCTCCAGCATGAAGCCGGGCTCGCTGGCCGGGCGGTTGACGATGAAGCTCATCGCGATGGTCTCGACGTTGCGCGTCGAGTCGAAGGCCATCATGCGGATGTAGTGGCGCGGGAAGGCTTTTCGGCAGGCCTGCAGCTCCTGCAGCACACCGGCGGCGTCGTGCAGGTCGAACATGGGGTTGCCGTACATCGACCAGTAGGTGTTGCGCGGGTGCGGGTCGTCGGTGTATTCCACGCTCCAGGCGTAGCCGCGCTTGAGGCCGTATTCGATCTGCGCGGTGATCTCCGGGTCCGTGAGGTCGGGCAGGAAGCTGAACTGGCCTTGCGTGATGCGGCCGGTGGCGTTGGTCATCATGGTGTGCGGTCCTCGAAGTGAATGGGTTCAGGCCATCGCGGGCGTAGCCACGTAATCGCTGGAATCGGTGCTCTGGTAGTTGAAGCTGATCTCGCCCCAGGTATCGAGCGCGGCCTTGAGCGGGCTGCAGTGCTGCGCGGCCTGCTTCAGGATGGAAGGGCCTTCCTGCAGCAGGTCGCGCCCTTCGTTGCGTGCCTTCACCATGGCTTCGAGCGCCACGCGGTTGGCCACCGCGCCGGCCTGGATGCCCATGGGGTGGCCGATGGTGCCGCCGCCGAACTGCAACACCACGTCGTCGCCGAAGAGCTCGATCAGCTGGTGCATCTGGCCGGCGTGGATGCCGCCCGAGGCCACGGGCATGACCTTCTTGAGGTCGGCCCAGTCCTGGTCGAAGTAGAGGCCGCGCGGCAGATCGGTCTTGGTGTAGCTGTCGCGGCAGACGTTGTAGTAGCCCTGCACGGTGAGCGGGTCGCCTTCGAGCTTGCCGACGGCGGTGCCGGTGTGCAGGTGGTCGCAGCCCGCCAGGCGCAGCCACTTGGCGATCACGCGGAAGCTCACGCCGTGGTTCTTCTGCCGCGTGTAGGTGCCGTGGCCCGCACGGTGCATGTGCATGATCATGTCGTTCTTGCGGCACCAGTTCGCCATGCTCTGGATGGCGGTGTAGCCGATCACCAGGTCCACCATCACGATCACCGAGCCCAGCTCTTTCGCGAACTCGGCGCGCTCGTACATGTCTTCCATGGTGGCGGCGGTCACGTTCAGGTAGCTGCCCTTGACTTCACCGGTCTCGGCGCTGGCCTTGTTGACCGCGTCCATCACGAACAGGAAACGGTCGCGCCAGTGCATGAAGGGTTGCGAGTTGATGTTCTCGTCGTCCTTCATGAAGTCCAGCCCGCCCTTGAGGCCTTCGTAGACCACGCGGCCGTAGTTGCGGCCCGACAGGCCCAGCTTGGGCTTGGTGGTGGCGCCCAGCAGCGGGCGGCCGAATTTGTCGAGCCGCTCGCGCTCGACCACCAGGCCGGTGGGCGGGCCCTTGAAGGTCTTCACGTAGGCCACGGGAATGCGGATGTCTTCCAGCCGCGCGGCCTTCAGCGGCTTGAAGCTGAAGACGTTGCCGATCAGGCTCGCCGTCATGTTGGCGATGGAGCCTTCCTCGAACAGGATCAGGTCGTAGGCCACCCAGGCGAAGTACTCGCCCGGGCGGTTGGGCACGGGCTGGACCTTGTAGGCCTTGGCGCGGTAGCTGTCGCAGGCGGTGAGGCGGTCGGTCCACACCACCGTCCAGGTGGCGGTGCTCGACTCGCCGGCCACGGCGGCCGCGGCTTCCTCGGGGTCCACGCCGTCCTGCGGCGTGATGCGGAACAGGCACAGCGTGTCCGTGTCCTTGGGCACGTAGTCGGGCATCCAGTAGCCCATCTGCTTGTACTTGAGCACGCCCGCGCTGTAGCGCTTCTTGGCGTCGGTGATCTCGGTTGAACCAGTGGGGGCGTTGCTCATCGGTGGCTCCAAAAGTGGGGTTTGTCTGGGGTGGAGCGGACTGTAGATTTCGGTCTGAATAAAGTAAATTCACGATTTCTTGCAAGTCAATTAAGGAATTACTGAATGAAGAACGCCACCTTCCGGCAGTTGCGCGTGTTCAGCGAGGTGGCGCGCCACCTCAGCTTTGCGCGGGCGGCGCAGGTGCTGCACCTCACGCCGCCGGCGGTGACGATGCAGGTCAAGGAACTGGAAGGGCACGTGGGCATGCCGCTGTTCGAGCGCAACGGCCGCAAGGTGGCGCTGACCACCGTGGGCGAGTACATGCTGGTCTACGCGAGGAAGGTGCTGGCGACGCTGAAGGACGCGGAGGACGCGGCCGCGCGGCTGCAGAAGCTGGAGACCGGCACGCTGGTGATCGGCATGGTGAGCACGGCCAAGTACTTCCTGCCGCACCTGCTGGCCGAGTTCCGGCGCGAGCACGGCAGCATCGACATCCGCCTGGCGGTGAGCAACCGCGAGCAGCTGGTGAAGATGCTGCACGCCAACGAGGTGGACATCGCGATCATGGGCCGCCCGCCCAAGGAGCTGGCCACGCGCGCCGAGCCCTTCGCCGCGCACCCGCACGTGTTCGTGGCGCCGGTGGACCACCCGCTGGCGCGCGCGGGCCATGTGCCGGCGGCGCTGCTGCGGGAATACGACTTCATCGTGCGCGAACAGGGCTCGGGCACGCGCGCGGCGCTGGAGAAATTTCTGGCCGACGAGCACGTGGAGCTGCGCGTGATCATGGAGATGGCGAGCAACGAAACCATCAAGCAGGCCGTGATGGCCGGCATGGGCCTGAGTTTTCTGTCGCTGCACACCATCGGCCTGGAGCTGAGCAACCAGCTGATGACCGTGCTGGACGTGGAGGGCGCGCCGGTGGTGCGCGCCTGGAACGTGGTGCACACGCAGTCCAAGCTGCTGTCACCGGCGGCGGAGGCGTTTCGCTACTTCGTGCTGGAGCGGGGGGAGGCGTATCTGGCGGAGAGTTTTCCGGCGCACTTTGTCGGGCCGGACAAGTCAGAGGCGAAGAACTGACAAGCCGCCCTCATCCGTGCCGCAGGCAGAGCCCGTTGACCGGCAGCGGCAAGCGCGGCATGGCCAGGGTGGTGCACAGGCCGGCGGCAAAGCTGGCGATGCTGGCGGTGCGCAGCGGCACATAGTCCAGCCCGTTGTGCCGGCAGGCGCGCTGCAGCGCCACGGCGGATTCGCGGTCGACGCAGTCCAGCGGTGCGACGACAAGGTCGGCCCAGGCGAGTTCGTCGGACAGCCGTTCGTTAGTCGGGGCAACGACGCCGCCTTCATGGCGCCGGTACTCGCCGCCGTGCCGCTCCACCAGCGCGCGGATGGCCGGGTTGGCGCTGGGCCGGCCGCCCACGTAGAGCAGCTTGCGGCCGCGGATGAGCGGGCCCAGCGGCGAGGCGTCGGCGCCCTCGCCTTTCACCCAGCCCCGCAGCTGTTCTTCCACGACGGACAGCTCGCGCCCGAGTTCGCCGAGCTGGACTTTGAGCTGGATCGTCTCCTGCTCCAGGCGCAGCGCGTTGGCCTCCGCGGCCAACGCCGTGACTTCGGCCTGCTCCCGGCGGCCGACCTGGAACATGAGGGCCGAAGACAGCGATTCGGCGCGCTCTTTCGCGTCCTTCGCGGCTTCGAGCAGCGTGGCGCTCATGCGCCACGATTCGTCGATGGCCGCCACCTGCGTGCGCAAGGCACCGATTTCAGCGGCGTCGCGCCCGCGCTGGGCACCGGCGGCGCTCGTGAGCTGCTCGATGTCGCGCGAGATCAGCGACCTCAGCCGGGGCGCGCTCCGGCCGTCGGTGACCAGGGCCCAGCAGGCGCCCCCGATGTCCCCCGCGCGGGTGGCCGCGTCCCACAGAGCCAGAAGCTCGGCCTCGGTCTGCGCACGGGACGACTGCCCGACCGCCTCCCGGTGCAGCTCGTCCAGCGTGGCCTGCAGCGCGCGGGCCAGGCCGGTGTGCAGCGAAGCCAGCCGCGCGGCTTCGCTGCGCAGCCCGTGGTCTGACGGGCCGAACACGTCGGTGAAGGGCGCCATGAGCCGGCGCAGACCTGGCGCAGGCAGGCAGGTGCGCAGCACCAGGCCCTGCAGGTGCGGACCGAGACAGACCCAGTGGATGCGGGGCACGGCTGAAGACAAGGGCGGCATACGGCGGTCACTTTCGATATATACGCAAGAATATAGCGAAACTGTCACCAACGCGCTGGCGCTTGCCGCTCGCCGCTTCTCATGGCCTCGCGTGAAAATTGCCACAACTCCTACAAAGCGATCGCGCTGCACGTCATATGCTTGCCACGCAACGGTGGCAGCATGTGCGAAAGAAGTTTCAAGTGCATGCGACCCATCCCTTGTTCCATTGCTTCTGGGAGTGCTTTCGTGTTTATCTACAAGATTTTTGGTGAACAACCCGGCTTTGCCGAAGGGCTGATCTTCAACAGCTGCGTGAAGAACCTGCAGAACCAGCCCGACCTGTGGCTCGACGAGTGCCCGTACCTGTACCCGCGTTCCTCTTCCCGGCTGCCCCAGGGCCTGCGCGTGGTGCAGCTCGGGACGGTCGAAGACCGCAACCCTCAACAACCCAGCCCCCCGCGCTGGATGCTCGCCGCCTGAGCCCGTCAGGCCGCCTGCCCCTCCCCCGCCGGAGGGGCTTGGCCGTGTGGGACATCTCCTACACGCGCATTTTTCGTCTTCCTACACGGCCACCCTGCATTCGATTCCACACTCGCCTCTTGCTGTCACACGGTGCGTTCCCCGTTGATCCAAGGAGAATGGCGATGAAAGAATTTTTCAAGCTGTGCGTGATCCTGGTGGCCGGCATGGCGGCCATCGCCTCTCTCCTTCATCTGGCCGTGGCCCTGGGCCAGGACCAGTCGCCCTGGGACGCGCTGATCTACCTGGGCATTTCCACCGGGGCACTGGGCTTGATGGGCCTGCTGGACATGGAGAAGCGGATCGAGCAGCTCGGCGCCTGAAGGCTCAGCCGGCGGGGTCTTCCCGCCGATGCCGTTGGTGCCATTCCTTGAGCGAGAAGTCGGGATACCCGTCAAACCGCTGGTCGCCCTTGCGGCCTTCCACGCGCACCCACTCGGCCTTGGAGCCCAGCATGATGTGCACGTTCGCGGGCGGCTCGGGCAAGGGTGTGTCGATGGCGCCGGCGTGCGGATGCACCAGCGTCGGCCAGCTCGGGTCGTACAGCCAGAGCGCGGTGCCGCACACGCCGCAGAAGTGGCGCTGGCCGGTGCTGTGCCGCACCTCGCCGTCGCCTTCGGCGATGGTGGCCTGGTAGACGCGCAAGTGGCGCTTGCCTTTCACCTTCAGCGTGCGGTGGTCGGCACCGAGGTTGATCGCGTAGCCACCGGTGCCCGCCGTCTTGCGGCAAATAGAGCAATAGCAGCGCATGAAGGGCACGGGCTCGGCCGATTCGACCGAGAAGTGCACGCGGCCACAATGGCAGGAGCCTTCGAGCTTCATGGCGTTCTCCTTGCAAACCACCATTGGGCGTGCCCGACACCGCGAAGGCGGTCGGACAACGCCTGATCGGGACAGGCGGGTTACCGCGCGAGCTGCGCCAGCGCCGCCTGCAGGCCCTGCAGGCCGCCCACGCGCTGGTCGTTGATGAAGATCTGGGGCATCTGCCGCACCGAGGGCCCGCACTTTTCGTAGAAGGCCAGGCGTTCGGCCTCGTCGTCGATCTTGATCTCCTCGTAGTCGAGCGAGCGGGACTTGAGCAGCATCTTGGCCGACTCGCATTGCGGGCAGGCGGACTTGGAGTAGACGGTGATTTTGAGTGACATGGATCGGAGTTTATGCGCCCGATGAAGGCCCTTGACGCCGCCGGGACGGTGCGCGAGGGGCGGGCAACCGGGGATTGAAGCAGCGCCGATCTTCAGCTACTGTGCCAAGAGCTTCACGGGCGGGGGTGCGATCATGGCGATGACAGTCGTTCCGAATCCTGACGGGTCTTACACCGTGGAATGCGACGGTGCCAAGGTGGTCGTGGGTGGGCGAGACGCCCCTGCGGCACCGCCGCCCCAGCCCCCTTATGTCTGGCCCGAGCCCGACGACAACGACGACGGCGTGGTGCTCTACCTGCACGTGGGACGCCGGCGGCCACCCCGGTCCAGCGTGTTCGGTGAGCCGACCCCGCTGGTGTTGCCGCAGTACGTCAGGCCACCCGCCTGGCTCGACGAAGCCCTTCCCGGCGCCCGCATGAACGTGCGCGTCGCCCGGGACGACCGGCTGGAACTGGAGTTCCAGGTGCCTGCCGGCCAGGCCTTCGACGTGGCCCAGCTCAGGGCGGTGGCCCGGGCGATGCGGGCGCCTGACCAGCGCGTGCGCATGCACATCTACGTGGAGACGGCCGCCCCGGCGCCCCTGGACTACTCCCCACAGAACGAGGCCTTATGAGCCAGACCGCCGACACGGCCAAGCCCGACTTCTCGTCGGCGGCCACGACGCTGCGCGAGACGGTGAAATGGCTGGCCGCGGCCTTCGCGGCCACCGCCGCGCTGGTCATCGGCAGCAGCCCCCTGAGCGGCCTGGGCAAGATCGCCCCCTTCAGTGGCCGCTGGCTGCTGGCGATCGCGCTGCTGGTCATCGGCTTCGCGCTGATCTGTTGGGCCCTATGGCTCGCGCTGCGCATCCTCAAGCCGGACGCGCTGTACCGCTCCGGCCTGCTGGGCACGCACGACAACCTGCTGAGCAAGACCGAGCTGGACGAACTCCAGGCTGTGCGCAAGCACATCAATGCACACGGCGCCGACCTGCTGCCGCCCAACTACCCCACGCTGGGCAAGCTGGCGGCCAATCTGGCGCAGATCGAGAGCCAGCTCGACCAGTTGCAAGGGAACCCGCCGTCGATCGCCGACCCGGTGCTGCGGGCGCAGGAGATCCTCAAGGGCAAGAGCGCGCGCGCGAAGAACTGGGCGGCCGTCGCCAAGGTGCTGCCCCTGGCGCAATACCTGCGCGTGCAGCACCGCTTCGAGAAGGAGCAGCCCTGGATGGCGGGGCTCAGCGGGCTGGCTTTGCTGATGTTGCTGGGCTTCGCGATCGCGTCCACGGCACCCGACAAGAAGGACGACCCGACAGACCACGTCATCCACATCCAGAACCACTGCGGCCAAGCCTGCGGCGGTCAGCCCCCGGTGCCGCCACCGCTGCCGCAGCTACCGGCGGTGCTGTTCGAGCCCGACAGGGCCGTCGTCTCAAAAGAAGGCCTCGCGGCCATCGAGCTGGCGCGCAATGCGCTGCGCGAGAACCCCCGCACCCTGTTGCTGCTGCAGGCGCACACCGACACCATGGCCTCGCGCAGCCACAACGACCGCCTGGCGCACCAGCGCGCGCTCGCGGTGCTCGGGCTGCTGACGTCGCAGGGCGGCGTCGCGCCCGAACGCTTGATGGTGTCCTACCTGACGGAGACCGCGTTGCCGCGCGTGACGCCCGACCAGAAACCCGAGCAGGCCAACCGCAGCGTGCGGCTGGTGTGGCTGGAGGACACGCGGCGCTGAGTGCGGGGCTCAGTCGATCTGGATCTTCGCGTCGCGCACGATGCGCGCGTAGGTCGCGATCTCCTTGGTGATGTAGGGCGCGAACTGCGCCGGGCCCATGGGCGCGGCGATGAAGCCCTGCGCGCCCAGGCGCTCGGTCACCAGCGCCGAGCGCATGGCCTTGGCACTTTCTTCCGTGAGGCGCTTGCTGATGGCCTCGGGCAGCTTGCCCGGCGCCCACAGGCCATACCAGGTCACCATCTCGAAACCGGGGATGCCGGACTCGGCCACGGTGGGCACGTTCGGCATGCTGGGCAGGCGGGCCTTGGTGGTCACGGCCAGGGCCTTGAGCTTGCCGCTGGCGATGTGCGGCGCGGTGGACGGCAGGGCGTCGATGATCACGCTGATCTGGCCGCCGAGCAGGTCGTTCAGGGCCGCTGCCGTGCCGCGGTAGGCGACGATGGGCATCTCCAGCTTGCCGCCGAACTTGATGGCTTCGAGCGAGACGTGCATGGGCGAACCGATGGCCGAGGTGCCCAGGCTGAAGCCCTGCGGTTTGGCGCGCGCGGCTTCGAGGAAGTGCTTGAGGTCGTCGGCCGGCACGCTGGGGTGCGCCGCCACCACCATGGGCACGGACCCGAGGAAGGACACCGGCGTGAAATCCGTGACCACGTCGTAAGGCACCTTGCGCACCATGAGCGGGTTGGCGATCAGCGTGGGCGACTGCACCAGCAGCGTGTAGCCGTCGGCCGGGGCCTTGGCCACGAGGTCGCTGCCGATGACGCCGCTGGCGCCCGCGCGGTTCTCCACCACGAAGGGCTGGCCCATCTGCTCGGTGAGGCGCTGCGCAAGCACGCGCGCCACCAGATCCACCGTGCCGCCGGGCACGTACGGCACGATGATGCGCACCGGGCGGTTGGGGTAGGTCTGGGCCTGCGCGTGCGCGCCGAGGCCGGTGGCGGCGAGCAGGCCGGCCAGCAGCGCGCGGATCCATGGGTTCTTCATCGTCGTGTCTCCTTGGAAAGGTGGGTGTGGCGACTAGCAGCAGGGCATCTTCAGCAGGCGCAGCGCGTTGCGGAAGTAGATGCCTTCCCGCTCTTCTTCGGGCAGGTTCAGCGAGTCGATGGCTTCGGGGATGGTGCGGATGAACATGGGGCCGCCTTCGGGGTCGAAGGGGCAGTCGGAGGCGAACACGACCTGCTTCGCACCGAAGAAGTCCAGCCCGCAGCGCAGGCCGGAGCGACCGCCGGCCAGCGCCGTGTCGGCGTAGAACATGCGGAAGTAGTCGATCGGGCGCTTGGCCATGCTTTTGAGCAGGCCCTCGTAGTCTTCGTCCGAGGTGCGGCTGCCGAACTGGTCGAGCCCCGGGCCGACGCGGCCGTCGAAAAACGGGATCATGGCGCCCATGTGGTGGGTGATGAGCTTGAGCCCGGGCAGCTTGTCGAAGAAGCCGGAGAACACCATGCGCGTCATGGCGGCGCTGGTCTCGTAGGGCCAGCCGAAGGTCCACCAGATCTCGAACTTGGACTTCTTCTCCGAGGCGTAGTCGGCCATGTTCGCGCCGCGCGCGGGGTGCATCCAGACCGGCACGTCGTAGGTGTTCACGGCGGCCTCGAAGATGGGCCAGAACTCGGGCTCGTCCAGCGGGCGGCCGTTCACGTTGGTGAAGACCTGGATGCCGCGCGCGCCCAGGGTGTTGATGGCGTGGTCCATCTCTTCCAGGCAGGCGGCCGGGTTGTTCATGGGCAACGAGGCCACGAAGGCGGGGAACTTGTCCGGGTGCGCGTCGCGGATCTTGGCCATCTCCTCGTTGGCCAGGCGGGCCAGCGCGGGCGAGTCTTCGGGGCCGGCGATCAGCTCGATGGGCGGGTTCGAGAGCGTGAGGATCTGCTGGTACTCGGGGAAGCCTTCCATCATCTTCAGGCGCGCGTCCAGGTCGTACAGCACCGGAATCGTCAACCAGCGCTTGATGGCACCCTTGTCCTTGGCCAGCTCGGCCATGCGCTCGAAATACCTGCGCGGCAGGATGTGGGCGTAACTGTCGATCTTTCGCATGGGCTTTTCTCGCTCTTTATTCACCATTTGGAGAATTGTAGGGCAAAGAAAAGGGGCGCGAAGCCCCTGGTTTTCCCTGAGCGGTGAAGAAAACCGCTAGGCGAGCACGAAAGCCGAGATCACCTCGGTGATGTGGGCCAGGCGCTGCGTGAGCTGCTTGGGCGCCTTGAAGTCGCGGTTGAAACCGGCCGACAGGGTGTGGATGTTGGAGAGGTAGAAGTAGGAGCAGCCGGCGATGGTGATGTAGAGCTGCACCGGGTCGATGCCGGCGCGGAACAGGCCCGCTTTCTGGCCGCGCTCCAGGATGTCGCCGAGCGATTGCACCAGCGGCGAGTTCAGCTCGCGGATGCGCTGCGAGCCGTGCAGGTGGCGCGCCAGGTGCAGGTTTTCGCTGTTGAGCAGGGTGATGAACTCGGGGTGGGCGATGTAGTAGTCCCAGGTGAATTCCACCAGCCGGCGCAGCGCGATCAGCGGCGGCATGCCCTGCAGGTCCAGGTAGAGCTGGGCGTTGCGGATCTCGGCGTAGACGCTTTCCAGCGCGGCGGCGAAGAGGCCGTCCTTGTCCTTGAAGTAGTAGTAGACAAGCTTCTTGTCCACCGCCGCCTTCTCGGCGATGCGCTCCACCCGCGCGCCGCCCAGGCCCGCGCGGGCGAACTCCTCGCGCGCGGCCACCAGGATGGCGGCCTTGGAGCGCTCGGAATCGCGGATCTTGGGCTCGGAAGGGGCCTTTCTGGCGGTCACGGCGGGGTCCTTGTGCGGGGAAAACGGGGGCGGGCAATGCCGCCAGAGCGTACCCGAACTCCCTTTCGCAACCCTTTATTCACCATTAAGTGAATAAAGGGCTTTTGGCGGGCCGCATTGCCAGGCGCCACAGGCGCGCGGCGCGGCCGACGAAGACACCCGTGAACGCGCCATAGAGTGCCGCAACGCTCAGCACGTAGGGCGTGTCGCGGACCAGCTGCGGCGCCATGGTGAGGTCCACGCCGACCACGTACTTCACCAGGAAGATGCCCACGATCAGCAGCAAGGGGGCCACGCTGCCCGGCAGGCGGTACAGGCGCTGCACCGGGTCGTATTGCACATCGTCGGCGCGGCCGCGCGCCACGAGGGCGAAGGCGAGCACCGCAGCGATGAGCCAGGCCGAGATGGCCAGGGCCAGGTGAGGCGTCGCACCGAAGGCCGAATACGTGCCCGACACCGAGAAGACCGTCATCGCCACGGGCATCAGCGACACGCGGGCCAGGCTGGCGCTGCGGTCGCGCAGCTGGCTGACGCCCAGCGCGAGGAACGCCGCGAGCAGGCCCCACACCCACAAGGGGGTCTGGCGCAGGACAGGGACCACGGCTTCGGGGTGGTTGGCGAGCAGTTGCAGCAGCATGGTGGGCTCCGCGAAGAGGATGTTGAGGGAGACCGCACTGTGCCGGGCGTGGGCGCGCCTGGCGACCGGGTTGCGACGAAACCGCGCTGGAGCGCCGCGAGATGTTTTCAGGCGAGGGTGAGCGGCGGTGGCCCCGGCGGCGACCACCGGGCCGCGAAAGCCGATGCCCCATCGGACTTTTTAGCGATGGGTGCGATTCGCAGCGACACGGGATCGGGTCATCAGGTCATGGAATGCCTGCGCTGCCGGCCCCAGCGGACGACCTCTGCGCCGGATCATGCCAATGGTTCGCGCCACCCGAGGTTCTGCCAGCGGAACGGTGGACAGCGCCGCCGGCGTTCGTGAGGACAGGGCAAAGCGCGGCACGGCGCCGATGCCAATGCCTGACTCGATGAGGCTGATCAACGCAGGAACATGGCTCACTTCGCATGACCAGCTCGGCCGCACCGGCAATGCCGCCAGCGCCTGGTCAATCAGCATCCGGTTGCCGCTGCCCGGCGCCAGCATCACGCACTCGTGCTCCGCCAGTTCTGACCAGGTGACCCTCTTTCGTTGGGCCAGGGGATGCGCGGGCAGGCAGGCCAGCACGAAATCCTCTTCCAACAGCGGCTCGAACTCCAGGTCCGGCTCCTGAGTGCCGAGGTAGCTGATGCCGAAGTCGGCCTCCGAACGTGCGACCGCCATCAACACCTCGGTGGCGCTCTCGTCCATCAGGCGGACCCGGATGCGCGGATACAGGCGGTGGAATTCAATCAGGGCATTGGCCACGAAGGTGTTCACCGCCGAGGGGACGCAGGCCACCGTGACCAGGCCACGCAGCCTGTCGGAGAGGTCGGTCATGCCCAGCAAGGCGGACTCGAGTTCGTTCAGCACGTGGCGGGCCCGAGGAATGAAGCTGCGCCCCATGGCGTTCAACTCGACCTTGCGTGTGGTGCGATCGAAGAGCCGAAACCCCAGCGCCTGCTCAAGCTTTTCCACCCGCCGGGACAGGGCGGGCTGGGACAGGTGAAGCGCTTGAGATGCTGCGCTGAAGCTGCCCAGATCCGCCACGGCAATGAAGGCCCGCAAGTCCGCCAGATCGAAATTCATGTGCAACTCACATTAATCAAAAGAATTTTTGCAATTTACAACATCCTCAAGGACCGGGACCATGGCGTCCTCACAGGAGACAAACATGAAATCTGTATTTCGGCGCTCATGGGCCTTCGCCACCGTGGCCGCGGCCCTGGGCTTCTCGCTGCCGGCCGTTGCACAGCCCTTCCCCAGCCGTCCCATCACCTTGGTGGTGCCTTTCGCGGCCGGCGGTGGCACCGACAGCATGGCCCGCGATCTGGCCAAGTTCATGCAGGAGAAGCTCGGCCAGCCCGTGGTGGTCGAAAACAAGGGAGGCGCTGGCGGTGCCCTGGGTGCCGATGCGGTGGCCAAGGCCAAGCCGGACGGCCACACCCTGCTGTTCGCCACGTCGACCTTCGCCACCAATGCGGCGATCAAACCCAAACTGCCCTTTGATCCGGCCAAGGATTTCACCCCGGTGGCCATGATCGGCCGGGGGCCGCTGCTGATGGTGGCGTCCCAGCAATTGGGCGCGCGCACGGTGGCACAGGTGATCGCGGCGGCCAGGTCCCGACCCGATGGGCTGAACTACTGCTCTGCGGGCGAGGGCAGCATCAACCACCTGGCCGGCGAGATGTTTCGCCAGAAAACCGGGGTGCCCATGACCCATGTGCCGTTCAAAGGCAGCGCACCCGCCACCGTCGAGCTGCTGGCGGGACGCGTCGATGTGTTTTTTGCCACCGTGCCCACCATCCTGCCGCACGTGAAAGCCGGCAAGCTGGCGGTGCTGGCCATCACCGACGACAAGCGCTCCCCGCTGTTTCCGGACGTGCCCACGATGGCGCAGGCGGGTGTGGCCGACTACGACGTGAGCACCTGGTGGGGCGTTCTGGCGCCCGCCAACGTGCCACCGGCTGTGGTGGACACACTCAATCGGGTCATCAACGAGATCGCCGCGTCCGAGCACGTCCGGCGCCGACTGGAAGAAGAAGGCGCCGATCCGCTGCGCATGACGTCAGCCGCCTTTGGCAAGGAACTCGCCAAGGAGCTCGCGTCCTGGCGCGCGGTGGTCAGCAGCCCGGAACTCAAGCTGCGCTGAGCAGCCCTTCACAAGAGCCGAAGAGAACTCCCATGACCCATTTTTTTGATTCCATGACACGTCGGCAATGGCTGGCAAGCAGCGCAGCCACCACGGGCAGCCTGTGGCTGGGCCACGCATCCGCGCAATCCGACTACCCCTCCAAGCCCATCACGGTGATCGTGCCTTACGCCCCTGGCGGCCAGGGTGATCTGTTTGCCCGACTGGTGGGTGAGCGCCTGAGCCGTCCGCTGGGGCAAGCCATTCTGGTCGACAACAAGCCCGGTGCCAGTGGCGCATTGGGTGCCCGCCAAGTGGCCAAGGCTCGCGGCGATGGCTACACCTTGCTGCTGGGGCAGACGGGCGAGATGGCCGTCAACCGGTCGGCCATGAAAGTGCCCGGATACGACAGCCTGACAGACTTCCGCGCGGTCGCGCTGGTGGGCGACTCTCCGCTGGTCATGGCGGCACCGGCGGCCGCGCCGTACAACTCCCTCGCGGAACTGCTGCATCTGGCACGAAGCAAGCCGGGTACGGTGTCGTATGCATCGTCAGGCACGGCAACGCCGGGGCACCTGGCCGCCGCTGCGCTGGCCAACGCCACCAAGACCGACATGCTCCACGTGCCCTACAAGGGCGCGGGACAGGCCATCACGGATCTGCTGGGTGGCCAGGTGCAGTTCCTGTTCTCCAGTGCGTCGGCCATCCTGCCGCACATCAAGGGTGGCAAGATCAAGGCGCTGGCGGTCACCTCGGCGCGACGGCTGTCCGCGCTGCCCAACGTGCCGACGGTTGCCGAATCGGCCGTCCCCGGCTTCGAGTTCAGCCTGTGGGGCGGCTACTTCGCTCCGCGCGAAACGCCCGAGCCCATCATCCAGCGGCTGCATGCCGAAATTTCCAAGGTGCTGAGCGAACCCGATCTGCGCGCCCGCCTGGAGGCGGAAGGCAGCGCGGTCGCCCCCATGTCAACCGCACAGGTTGACGCTTTTGTCCGCGCCGAGGCCGAGAAGTACGCCAAGCTCGTGAAGCTCACCGGCGCACAGACCGATTGAAGAATTCCCCTCAAAGACTGCTCTGATCATGAAAATTGTTGTCCTTCCTGGCGATGGCATCGGCCCTGAAACCATGACCGTCACGGTCGATGTGCTGGAGGCCGTCTCGCGCCGTTTCGATCTGGGCCTGGCGTTCGATCACGACATCACAGGCCATGAAAGCCTGCGCCGGCACGGTGCGACGGTCACACCGGCGCTGCTGGACAAGGTGAAGGCGGCAGATGGCCTGATGCTCGGTCCGGCCGCCACCTACGACTTCAAGGACGAATCGAAGGGCGAGATCAACCCGTCCAAGTTCTTCCGCAAGGAGCTGGACCTCTACGCCAACATCCGCCCCGCGCGAACCTACCCAGGCCTTGTTCACAAGGTCAACGACTTCGACCTGGTGGTGGTGCGCGAGAACACCGAGGGCTTCTACGCCGACCGCAACATCGCCTCTGGCGGCAGCGAGATGCTGATCACGCCCGACGTGGTGATCTCGCTGCGCCGCATCACGCGCGAGTGCTGCGAGCGCATCGCGCGATCGGCGTTTGAACTGGCCATGACGCGCAACAAGCATGTGAGCATCGTGCACAAGGCCAACGTGCTGAAGATCGGCGACGGCCTTTTCATCGACATGTGTCACGCGGTGGCGCGCGAGTTCCCGGAAGTGCAGGTGGACGACTTCATCGTGGACGCGATGATGGCCCACGTGGTCCGCGCGCCGCAGCGTTTCGACGTGATCGTGACGACCAACATGTTCGGCGACATCCTGTCGGACCTGACGGCGGAGCTCTCCGGAAGCCTGGGCCTGGGTGGCTCGCTGAACGCAGGCCGCGACCATGCGATGGGCCAGGCCGCACACGGGTCGGCCCCCGACATCGCCGGTCAGGATCTGGCGAACCCGTTCTCGCTCATCTTGTCCGCGGCCCAGTTGCTCGGCTGGTACGGCCAGCGCAAGCAGTTGCCGGCGTTCAAGGCGGCCGAACAGGCCATCGAAGCCGCTGCTGTCGACGCGATTGCCGCCGGAGAAGCCACACGCGACGTGGGAGGGCGCCTCGGAACCGCAGCCACAGGCAAGGCTTTCGTGCAACGGCTGCTCCGCGCGTGATTCCCCTGGAACTGCCCGCCGGGGCCTGTGATGCCCACACCCACGTGGTGGGCGATGCCGCGGCGTACCCCATGGTGATGGAGCGCCAGTACACGCCGGCGCCCGCGGCTCACGAGGCCTTGCTGGACCACTTGAAGCGCAATGGCCTGCAGCGCGTCGTTCTGGTTCAGCCCAGTTTCTATGGCACGGACAACCGCTGCCTCCTGGACAGCCTCGCGCGGCTCCAGGGTGCCGGGCGAGGGGTGGCGGTGATCGCGGAAGGGAGCGATGAGGAAGCCCTGTCCAAGCTGCACGGCGCGGGCATTCGGGGCTTGCGGGTCAACGTCGAGAGCGCCGGCATGCGCGACGCCACGTTGGTGAAGGACATGCTTCAGCGCTGGGCCGACCGGCTGGCGCCATGGGACTGGCACTTGCAACTCTATGCCGCCCACACCACCATCGCGCAGCTGGCGCCCTTGCTGGATCGACTGCCAGTCCCGACGGTTCTGGACCACTTCGCCATGTTGCCGGCGAAGACCCGCATCGATGACCCGGCGGCGAGGTCCATCATCGAGCTGGTGGGCAACGGAAACACCTACATCAAGCTGTCGGCACCCTATCGGATCACAGGCACACGGGCTGTCGCCGCCGCCGATCCGCTGGCCCACGCGTTCACCGAAGCCCACCCGGGCCGGGTGCTGTGGGGCAGTGATTGGCCCCACACCAACCGGGAGCCAGGCAAACAGGCCCACGAGGTGAGCCGCTACCGCGACATGGACCCTGAAAGCCTGATCGACGCCCTGTTCAGCTGGCTGCCGACAACCGCCCTGCGTCAGCAGGTGCTGGTTGAGAACCCGGCACGCCTCTACGGGTTCTGAAATGACGCCGGGAGCTCACTCCGGCTTGAACCCCGCCTCCTTCAACAACCCCGCACTCTGCGCCACATCGCTCGCGATGTACTTGCGGAAGGTGTCCACCGATTCCACCACCGGCTCCACGCCCAGCGAGGCGAGTGAGCCGGCCTTGGCCAGCTCTTCCGTGGCCTTGTTGATGGCCTTGTTGAGGAACTGCACGCGGTCGTCCGGCGTGCCCTTGGGCGCCCACACGCCGTACCACGACACGTAGACCAGGCCCGGGTAGCCGCTTTCGGCCGCCGTGGGCACGTCGGGCGCGATGCTGCTGCGCTTGGCCGAGGTCTGGGCGATGGGTTTGACCCGGCCGCCCTTGGCCATGGGTTGCAGCGAGATGATGGAGTCCACCAGCAGTTGCACGTGGCCGCCGGCCACGTCGGTGGCGGCAGGCGCGGTGCCGCGGTACGGCGTCATGGTGAAGTTGACCTTGCCCTGCTTGGCCAGCAGCAGCGTGGCCAGGTGGCTGGGCGCGCCGAGCGCGGGAATGGCGGCGTTCCAGTTGTTGCCGGATTTGCCGGCCGCGTCGATCACCTCGCGCAGGTTCTTCTGCGGCGCGGTGGGCGGGATCACGATGAGCAGCGGCGCCTCGCCGGTGCGGGCCACGGGGGTGAAGTCGGTCACCGGGTCGTAGGGCGGCGTGGCCATCACGTGGCTGGCAAGCACGTGCGTGGCGGCCGAGAACAGCAGGGTGTAACCGTCGGGGTGCGCGGTCTGCACCGCCTTGCCGCCAATGGTGCCGCTGCCGCCGGCGCGGTTGTCCACCACCACGGTCACGCCCAGGTCGGTCTGCAGCTGTTTGGCAAGCAGGCGCGCTGCGCCGTCCACGCCGCCACCGGCCGCGAAGGGCACGATGATCTTGATCATGTTGTCGGGGAATTTGGCGCCTTGCGCCATTGCGGGCGCGACGCCCACGGCGGCGAACGCCAGGCCGGCCATGCATTGCTTCATCCACTTCATGTCTGTCTCCTTCGGGTTTGTGGTCAATCGGGTTGAGGGGCGGGGGTGCGGCGCGCGCGGCGCCGCTCGAAAACGCTCAGCGTGGCGTCGATGTCTTCGGCATCGATGCCGCGCGTGATGAACACGATGCGCGTGCGCCGGTCGTCGCTGGGCCAGCGGGGCAGGGTCTCGGGCGGGTGGAACAGGTGCTGCACGCCGTGGATGACGAGCGGGTGCTCCGGGTCGTCGTCCAGGTGCACGATGCCCTTGACGCGCAGCAGGTCGTCGCCACGCAGCTTCGCGATCATGTCCAGCCAGGCAAAGAAACCTTCGCGCGAGAGCGGCTGGTCGCGCACGATGACGTGCGAGCGGATGCGGTCGTCGTGTCGGTTGGCGTCCGGCCCGCCGGACGCGGGGAAGAAGCTCGATCGGCCGGTGTCGGGCAGGGCGGTGAAGGCGGCGGCCGGGCGCGCGAGCAAGGCCTGCAGGGCGTTCAGGGCGCCGCCGGCGTCGGTGCGGATCTCGGCCAGCGGGTTGATGTCACGCAGGCGCTGCATCAGCGCCTCGGGCGCGGCCTGCAGGTCGGTCTTGGTGAGCAGCAGGCGGTCGGCCACCGCGGCCTGTTTCACGGCTTCGGGGTGCTGGTCCAGTGTGGCCATGGCGTGGCAGGCGTCCACGGTGCAGGCCACGCCCGCAAGGCGCCAGGCGCCTTGCAGGCGTGGGTCGCCCATGAGCGTGTGCAGGATGGGCGCGGGGTCGGCCAGGCCGGTGGTCTCCAGCACCACGTGGCGCAGTTCGCCGCGCTGCGCGGCGGGCGTGGCGGCCAGCCGCTCGAAGGCCTCCACCAGGTCGCCCCGGATCGTGCAGCAGATGCAGCCGTTGGCCAGCAGCACCATGTTCTCTTCGGTGTGGTCGACCAGGTCGTGGTCGAGCCCGACGGACCCGAACTCGTTGATGACCACGGCCGTGCCCTGCATGCCGGGCTCGCGCAGCAGGCGGTTGAGCAGCGTGGTTTTGCCGCTGCCCAGGAAGCCGGTGAGCACAGTGACAGGCACCGCCTTCGTCATGACATCTCGCCCATGGGGCCATGCAGCTTGGCGAAGGATTCGAGCGTGCGCGCCAGCCGCGTGAGCAGCCAGTCGGCATCGGCCTCGTCGGCCTCGCCCGCTTCCAGGCGCGTGAGCAGGTTCATCACCGGCTGCGGCTGTTCGGCGATCGGCCCAGGCTGCAGCAGGAAGGCTTCCACGCTCTGCACGCCCAGGCGCTCGCTTTCGGCCCAGAGGTAGTCGGCGATGTCGAGCTCGAAGTCCTGCAGCGAGACGCTGACCCCGCCCACGCCGCAGCCGCAACCCGAGCCCAGCGTGACGTGCTGGGCGCTCAGGCGGCTCCACAGGCCGAGCAGGCGGGCGGCGCGTGGGTCGGCGGCGGCCACGGTGGCGGTGTCCATGTCAGGCCCGCAGGCGGGCCGTGGCGGCCTCGTCCACTTGCTGTTGCGCGTCGAGCGCCACGCGGTAGACCTCACGCGCCACCTCCGCGCTCACATAGCCTTCGCGCACGTCTTCGGCCACCTTCTCGGCCTCGCGCTCCAGCGGGCTGCCGAAGCCACCGCCGCCGCCCGAGAGCATCTTGTAGGCGTCGCCGCGTTCCAGGCGCACGTTGAAGATCTTGGCGTTGAGGTGGTCGCTCTTCCACTCGCCCTTGTGGCGCACGGCCAGGCCGTTGCCCATGGCGTCGCCGCCACCTTCCAGGCCCCAGGGCTTGCAGTGAACGCGGTCGATGCGGGTGGTGACGGTGAAGGGCGAGAGCGCCTGCACCACCATCTCGGCACCCAGGCCGCCACGGTACTTGCCGGCGCCCGCGCTGTCCTTGCGGATCTCGTATTTTTCGACCAGCACCGGGTACTTGGCTTCGAGCTGCTCGGTGGGGCTGTTGTGGGTGTCGCCGTCGTTGATGCAGACGGTGACGGACACGCCGTCTTCCGTGCTCTTGGCGCCCCAGCCGCCGCCCAGCGGGCCGATGCCGACGATGAACAGCCGGCCGTCTTCGGGCGAGATGCCGTGGATGTTGGGGAACACCAGGTCGGCGTGGTGGCCGGCGATGGCGCGGTCGGGGATGGCGGGCGCGAGCGCCTTGAAGATGGTGTCGATCACCGTCATGGGGAAGGTCATCCACACGCGCATCGGGTACGGCCGCTCGGCGCTGATGACGGTGCCCATGGGCATGATGACCTTGAGCGAGCGGAAGCTGCCGTCGTTGACCGGGTAGTCGGTGGGCGTGGTGAGGCACTTGTAGGCCACCTGCGCGCAGGCGATGCCGGTGGTGAAGCCCGAGTTGTAGAAGCCGCGCACCTGCTTGCTCACGTCGGAGAGGTCCACCGTCATCTCGTCGCCCTTCACGGTGACCTTGACGCGGATGGGGATGCGCTTGCCGATCTCCAGGCCGTCGTCGTCCATGTAGGACTCGGCTTCGTACACGCCGTCGGGGATCGACAGCGTGTTCTTGCGCGCCACGGCCTCGCTCGAATCCATGATCTGGCGGATCGAGCCGTTGACCGCGTCGGCGCCGTAGCGCTGCAGCAGCTCCACGTAGCGGCGCTCGCCGGTGGTGATGGCGGTGATCTGCGCGCGCAGGTCGCCCAGCGCGCGCTCGGGCATGCGCACGTTCATGGCGATGATGTCGATCAGGTCCTGGTTGACCACGCCTTCGCGCTGGTACTTCACGATCGGGATCTGGATGCCTTCGCTGAAGATGTCGGTGGTCACGTTGCCCAGGGTGCCGCCCACGTCCAGCCAGTGCGCCATGCAGCAGGTGAAGCCTTCGAGCTGCCCTTCGTGGAACACCGGCATGGTGAAGGTGAAGTGGTTCAGGTGGCTGCCGGTGGTGTAGGCATCGTTGGTGACGAGGATGTCGCCCGGCTGGATGTTCTCGACGCCAAAGTGTTTGATCTTCGCCTTCACCGTCTCGGCCATGCCGCGGATGAACATGGGCAGGCCCAGGCCGATGGAGACGGTGTCGCCCTCCTTCGTGAACAGGCCCACCGTGAAGTCCAGCGCTTCATAAATGATGAGGTTGTAGGCGGTGCGCGTGAGGTTGGTCTTCATCTCCTCCGTCACGGCAAAGAGGCCGTTGCGGATGATCTCGACGGTGACGGGGTCGACCGTGGCGTTCTGGATGTCTCGTGCGTTCATGAGCGGTCACTCCCGATGGCGATTTGCAGGTTGCCCAGGCCGTCGACGCGCAGTTCGTCGCCGGGCTGGACCACGGTGGTGGAGGCGTGTTCTTCGATCAGCGCCGGGCCGGCGATGACGTTGCCGGCGCGCAGCGCGTCGCGCTGGTAGACCGGCGTGTCGGCCCAGCCGCCGGCACGGAAGTACACCGGCTTGGTGCCGCGCAGGGCGGCCGCTTCGGGCAAGGCCGCGCCTTCGTCCACGTGGTGGCGCGGCGGCTTCTTCATGGTGCCGAGCACCGTCACGCGCAGGCTCACGAGGTCGGCGGCCTCCTGGGGCGCGGAGGTGCCGTAGCGCACCTTGTGCACCTGGTCGAAGTGGTTCTTGATGGCCGAGCGGTCCTTGTCCACGAAGAAGGCGCCGGGCAGGTCCACCGTGACGGCGTGTTCCTGGCCCACGTAGCGCATGTCGGCCGCGCGCTCGATCACGATGCCGTCGGGCGTGATGCCGGAGGCGGCCAGCGCGGCGCGGCCTTCGTCTTCCATGCCCTTGTAGAGCGCCTCGATCTCGTCGAAGGACACGTCGTTGAGCTTGCGGAACACCGAGCGCACGTAGTCGTAGCGCAGGTCGGAGAACAGCATGCCGTAGGCCGAGAAGTAGCCCGGTGCATAGGGGATGAGCACCTTGCGGATGCCGATCTCGCGCGCGATGGCCGAGGCGTGCAGCGGGCCCGCGCCGCCGTAGACCACCATGGTGAAGCTGCCGGCGTCCAGGCCGCGCTCGGTGGTCACGGCCTTGACCGCATGCGACATCTGGGTGACGGCGATGCGCAGGATGCCGTCGGCGGCGGCGGTGGCGTCCAGCCCCAGGGGCTTGGCCACGCGCTCTTCCATCTGGCGCTGCGTGCCGGCCAGGTCGAGCTTGAGTTCGCCGCCCAGGAAGTGGTCGGCATCGAGGCGGCCGAGCACCAGGTTGGCGTCGGTCACGGTGGGTTCGGTGCCGCCGCGGCCGTAGGCCACGGGGCCGGGGATGGAGCCCGCGCTCTGCGGGCCCACGCGCAGGGCGTTGCCAGTTTCCACGCGGGCGATGGAGCCGCCGCCGGTGCCGACCTCGTGGATGTCCATCATCGGAATCTGGATCGGCAGGGCGCGCTCGTAGCCGCCGATGAGCGCGCTGCCGGTGGTCAGCGGCCGGCCTTCGCTGATCACGCCGGCCTTGGCGGTGGTACCACCCATGTCGAAGGCGATGGCGTCACCCATGCCGAGCTGGGCGCAGATGGCCTGGGCGCCGATCACGCCGGCCGCCGGGCCCGACTCCAGCATGCGCACGCAGTCGCGCCGCGCGTGTTCGCTGGGGAACAGGCCGCCGGTGGACTGCACCACATAGAAGTCGCCCTCGAAGCCCTTGTGGCTCAAATGTTCTTCGAGCTGGCCGAGGTAGGCCGAGACGCGCGGGCCCACGTAGGCGTTGGCCACGGCGGTGGAGACGCGCTCGAACTCGCGGTATTCCTGGCTGAGCTCGTGCGAGGCGCAGACGAAGGCGCCGGGCAGTTCTTCCTGCAGGATCTGTTTCACGCGCTGTTCGTGCGCCGGGTTGCGGTAGGAGTGCAGCAGCAGCACGGCCACGGCCTCGATGTTCTTGCCGCCGAGTTCGCGCGCCAGCTCCCGCACGGCGGCTTCGTCCAGCGCCTTGTGCGTGCTGCCGTCGGCGCGCAGGCGCTCGGCCACTTCGTAGCGCAGCGAGCGCTTGACCAGCGGCTCGTGCTTGTTGAAGAACAGGTTGTAGGCATCGGGCCGGTTGACGCGGCCGATCTCGTAGATGTCGCGAAAGCCCTCGGTGATCAGCAGCGCGGTCTTGGCGCCGTTGCGCTCCAGCAGGGTGTTGATGGCGATGGTGGAGCCGTGCAGGAACAGGTGGCCGTCGCGCAGGTCGATGTCGGCGCTGTCCAGCGTGGCCTGGATGCCGTTGACCAGCTGGCCGTGGGTGGAAAGGGCCTTGCCGAACAGCAGCTGGCCGGTGACCTCGTCGAAGGCGGCCATGTCGGTGAAGGTGCCGCCGATGTCGACGGCGACGCGCAGCCGCGCGTCATGGGGGGTGAGGTTCGTGTTGCTCATGGTGTGTGGGTCCCGATGGGGTTGCGGAGGATGCCCAGGCCGGTGATCTCGACCTCGACCACGTCGCCTTCTTTCATGTAGAGCGGCGGCTCGCGGCGGTCGCCCACGCCGCCGGGCGTGCCGGTGGCGATCACGTCGCCGGGCGAGAGCGGTGTGAAGCGCGAGATGTAGGCGACGATGGTCGGGATGTCGAAGATCAGGTCGCCCACGCTGGCGTGCTGCATCACCTGGCCGTTCACGCGCGTTTCCAGCTGCAGCTTCGTCACGTCGGGCACCTCGTCGCGCGTGACGAGGGTGGGGCCGAAGGGGCCCGTGCCGGGGAAGTTCTTGCCGGGCGTGAACTGGTGGGTGTGCTTCTGCCAGTCGCGCACGCTCACGTCGTTGAAGCAGGCATAACCAGCGATGTGCTCGAAGGCGTTTTCCTTCGCGATGTGGCGGCCACCCTGGCCGATCACGAAGGCAAGCTCGCCTTCCCAGTCGAAGCGGTCGGAAAACGCCGGGCGCAACACGGCGTCGCCGTGCGCGGCCAGGCTGTCGTTGAAGCGCAGGAACAGCGAGGGGTGCTCGCTGTCGGCGCGCTTGGTCTCGGCCACGTGGCTCTTGTAGTTCAGGCCCACGCAGATCAGCTTGCCGGGGTTGGGGATCACCGGCAGCAGGTGCACCTGGTCGGGGGCGAGCGAGGGGCCTTCAAGGCCTTTCAATTCGCCCAGCGCGTTGGCGGCGATGGCGGCCTTCAGGTCGGCGTGGCGCGCCTGGAAGGCGGCGGGAACGGGGGTGTAGCGGCCATCGGTGCCGACCACCCCGTAGGTGGCGCGGCCGTCGGCCTCGAAGCTGGCGAAACGCATGGTGGTGGGTCTCCTGGGTTGATGGGACCGCAGTCTAGGAAAGCACCCGCCATCTGCCTAGAATGCAAACCGAGATTTCAGACATGCCTTGAAAGGCATATCTCATTCCAGGAGGCACTCCATGAATCCCAACGACTTCCGGCTCTTCCTCGAAGTGGCCGAGCTGGGCAGCTTCACCAAGGCGGCGGCGCTGCGACAGACGGTGCAGTCGCACATCAGCCGGCAGATCGGTGAGCTGGAGAAGCAGTGCGGCGGCGCGCTGTTCCGGCGCACCGGGCGCGGCGTGACGCTGACCGACCTGGGTCACCACGTGGAGGCGCGCGTGCGCGGCTGGGTGCGCGACACCGACCAGCTGCTGGCCGACATTCGCGTCGATGCCGGCGAGCCCATGGGCGAGGTGCGGCTGGGCATCCTGCCCTCGGCGGCGCACCCGCTGATGACCCATGTGTTCCTGCGCCTGAAGGCCGAGCACCCCAAGATCAAGCTCAACGTGCGCGAAGGCCAGGGCGGCGAGCTGGACGCGCTGCTGGACATGGGCAGCGTGGACATGGCGATCCTGTTCCGCTACCAGAAACCCACCAGCGCGGACGAGCAGCTGCTGGCGGTGGCAGGCACCTACTTGGTGTCGCGCCCGGGCGACCCGCTGACGCAGCACGAGAGCGTCGAGTTCACGCGCCTGGCCGGGCTGCGCCTGGTGCTGCCCCGGCGGCCCGCGCACTGGCGGGCGGTGCTGGACGAAACGGCGCGCAGCAAGGGCTTCGTGCTGCAGGCCGAGGTGGAGGCCGATTCGCTGCGCGTGCAGAAGGAGCTGGTGGCGCACACGCCCGGGCTGTACTCGCTGCTCGGGCCGTTCTCGATCGACGCGGAGCTGCGCGCGGGCCGGCTGCGCGCCTCGCGCGTGGTCAACCCCGACCTGCGGCGCCACGTGACCCTGGCCCTGCCCAAACAGGGCCAGCTCACGCCGGCCAGCAAGATCGTCGCGCGCATGCTGCGCGAGACGGTGGAGGGCTGGGGGAACCGGCTCAGCGAACCGGACCAGCCTACCAGGGCAGGGTGAAAGTCTTGCCGTTGCAGAAGGACTTCATCGCCTCCTGCACGCCTTCCTTGTAACCCAGGCCCGAGTCCTTGATGCCGCCGAAGGGCGTGAGTTCGATGCGGTAGCCGGGCACCTCCCACACGTTCACTGTGCCCACCACCAGCTCTTTCGCGAAACGCGTCGCGTGGTCCATGCGGTTGGTGCAGATGCCCGAGGACAGGCCGTAGGCCGTGCCGTTGGAGATGCGGATGGCTTCGTCTATGTCGCGGAACGCGATGATGGGTGAGACCGGGCCGAAGGTTTCTTCGCGCACCAGGGTCATCTCGGGCCGCACGTTGTCCAGCACCGTGGGCGCGTAGAGCGCACCCTCGCGCTGGTTGCCGGTGAGCAGGCGCGCGCCTTGCGACACGGCGTCGTTCACCAGGGCCTGGAAGCGCTCGGCGGCCTGGGCGTCGATCACCGTGCCCATGTCCATTGCGCCGTCCATGGGGTCGCCGTGTTGCCAGCGGCGGGTCTTCTCGACCACGAGTTCGGTGAACTCGGCCGCCACCGAGGCCTGCACCAACATGCGCTTGACCGCGGTGCAGCGCTGGCCCGAGTTCTTGTACGAGCCCTGCACCGCGAGGTCGGAGGCTTTGTCGAGGTCGGCGTCTTCCATCACGATCAGCGGGTCGTTGCCGCCGAGTTCGAGCACGATGCGGCGGTAACCGGCTTTCTGCGCGATGTACTTGCCGATGGGCACGCCGCCGGTGAAGGTGATGAGGTCCACGTGTTCGTTGACCAGCATCTCGTCGGCGATCTCGCGCGGGTCACCGGTGACCACCTGGAACATCTCGGGCGGCAGACCGGCCTCGTACAGGATGTCGGCCAGGAAATAGGCCGAGAGCGGCACCTTCTCGGAGGGCTTGAGCACCATGCGGTTGTTGGTCGCGATGCTGGGCACCACCTTGTGCGCCACCTGGTTCATGGGGTGATTGAACGGGGTGATGGCGGTGATCACGCCCTGCAACGGCTCGCGCATGGTGATGACCTTGCGCTTCTTGCCGTGTGGCGTGAGGTCGCAGGAGAACACCTGGCCGTCGTCGCGCAGCGCCTCGTTGGCACCGAACACCAGCACGTCGGCCACGCGGCCGATCTCGTACATGGAGTCCTTCTTGCACAGGCCCGATTCGAGCGTGATCAGCGTGGAGGCCTCTTCGGCGCGCGCGCGCAACAGGGCCGAGGCCTTCTGCAGGATGCTGGAGCGCTCGTAGCGCGTGAGCTGGGCCTGGTAGCCGTGGGCGATGTGGTACGCGCGGCGCACGTCGTCCAGCGTGGCCAGGGGCACGGTGCCCACGCGCTCGCGGCTGTAGGGGTTGATCACGTCGAGCGTGCGCTCGCGGCTGATGCGCTCGCCGCCGATGCGCAGCGCCTCGGCGCGGAAGTGTTCGCTGTCGCGCAGGGGGCTGCGTGCGTTCATGCCAGGGTCTCCTCGGCGGTGCCAATGAAGTTCTTGCCGCGCGCGCCGCCCTGGGCGTGCCGCACCATCTGTTCGGCTTCCTCGTCGCTCACGCCGTAGTCGCTGAAGCGGGTCTTGACGCCGAACTGTTCGATGAACCGGGCCAGGCGCACGGGTGCGTTGGCCAGCGGCCCGCCCAGCGCCTGTTCGAGCACCGCGTCGCGGTCGCCGCGGCGGCCGATGGCGCGCGCCAGCACCATGGGCAGCGGGAAGGAGCAGGCGATGCCGTGCGGCAAGCCGTAGCGCAGCGTCATCTCGTAGGAGATCGAGTGCGCCAGCGCCGTCTTGGTGTTGGAGAACGCCATGCCGGCCTTGAGCGCGGCCAGCGCCATGCGACCACGCAGCTCCAGGTTGCCCAGCTCGCGCATCAGGCGCGGCAGCACGTCCAGGATGTCGCTCACCGCCGAGATCGCGAACGCGTCGGAGATCGGGTTGGCGTTGACGTTCCAGATCGATTCGAGCGCGTGCGACAAGGCATCGAGCCCGCTCTGCAAGGTCACCGAGGCCGGCAGCGAGAGCATGAGCTCGGGGTCGATGATGGCTGCGCTGGGCCAGGTCTGCGGCAGGTGCAGCGAGTACTTCTTCTGGCTTTCGCGGTCCCAGATGGTGGCCCAGGGCGTGACCTCGCTGCCGGTGCCGGCGGTGGTGGGCACGGCAATCAGGGTCTTGACCGCGTGCGGCGTGAAGGCCGCGCCGGTGGCCAGCAGGTCCACCAGTTCCTGGAACCGGCCGCTGGCGGTGCCGACCATGAGCGCCTTGGCGGTGTCGATCGCGCTGCCACCGCCCACCGCCACGATCACCTCCACATCGGCGTGTTCGCGCCAGAAGGCCTCGTGGGTCGCGGCGAGTTCGGCCACATCGGGGTTGGGCAGCACCTGGTCGATCACGCAGGCCAGCTGCGCGCCGAGCACGCCCTCCAGCCGGGCCAGCAGGCCGAGCTGGCGCGCCTCGGGGAAGGTGACCAGCGCGGCCTTGCGGCCCCCCAGCAGCTTCGGCAGCGACAACAGGGCCCCCGGCCCGTACACCGAATGCACGGGGTTGAAGTAGTTCGCGGTCATGGTGTGGCTCTAGGCGGGGGTGGTCACGACGGCGTGGTTGAGCGCCAGGTCGAAGATGTCGAAGTTGCGCAGCCGGCGCCCGGGGATGAGGCCTTGCAGCTTCCGGTTGAACAGCAGCGGCACCTTCTGCTCGGACAGGCCGCCGTGCGAGCGCAGCGGCACGGTCAGGCCGCTGAGGTCGTGCTCCGAAGCGCGCGTGCCCAGCACGGTGAGGTGGTCGGAGATCACCACCAGGTCGCCGATGCGGTCGGGCGGCAGCTCGAAGCGTTCGGCGGCTTCCTCGCGCGTGAGCACGGCTTCGATGCCGTCGTGGCTCATGAGGGCGCTGGCGATGGTGCGGGCGTTGGCAACGCGCGGCAGGTAGACGGTGGCGAAGGAACCGAGTGCGCCGTGGTGCACCACGTAGGGGTCGGTGATGGGCAGGATCACGCGGCTGCCGCCGGCACCGGCGGTCTCGTCCAGCACCTCCTGCAGGAAGACGATGCGCGGCTGGCCGGCGGCATCGGTCTTGGGGCTCATGCCGTGGTCGGCGGTGAGCGCGATCACGGCGCCGAGCGCGTCGAGCTGGGCCAGATAGCCGTCCATCATGGCGTAGAAGTCGTTCGCGCCCTGGGTGCCGGGCGCGCACTTGTGCTGCACGTAGTCGGTGGTGGAGAGGTACATCAGGTCGGGCCGGCGCGTCTCCAGCAGCTTCACACCGGCGGCGAACACGAACTCGCTCAGGTCGGCGCTGTAGACCGACGGCACGGGCTTGCCCACGAGGTCGAGCACGCGGTCGATGCCGCTGTCGGCCACGGTGGCCTTGTCGGCTTTCTCGGCCGAGAAGCAGATGCCGCCTTCGAGCTGGTGGCCCAGCAGGGTGCGCAGCTTGTCCTTGGCGGTGACCACGGCCACGCTGGCACCGGCCCGGGAGAACGCGGCCAGCAGGGTTTCGGCCCGCAAGTAGGCCGGGTCGTTCATCATCACTTCCTTGCCCAGCGCGGTGTCGAGGAAGTAGTTGCCGCAGATGCCGTGCACCGAAGGCGGTGCGCCGGTGACGATGGACAGGTTGTTCGGGTTGGTGAAGCTGGGCACCACGCAGTCGCCGACCAGCGAGGTGCCCTTGGCGAGCATCTTCTGCAGGAAGGGTGCCACGCCGGCCTGGATGGCCTGCGTGATGTAGTCGGGCTCGCAGCCATCGACACACACCACCACCACCGGCTGCGCCGGCTTGTGGTATTCGCGGTCATTGACCTTGAGTTTGAAATGGTCCGGGGCCATCAACGTGCTCCTTGTTGGATCCAAGCGCGAAGCTTGCTGGAAACGTAATCGGCGGTCATGACCATGGCCACGATCACGAGAATGCAGGTGGCCGTGTCCTGGTACTGGAACAGCTTCATGCTGCCCACCAGTTCGAAGCCGATGCCGCCCGCGCCCACCATGCCCAGCACGGTGGCCTGGCGCAGGTTGGTCTCGAAGCGGTAGAGGATGACGGCGATCCAGGTCGTGACCACCTGCGGCAGCACGCCGAAGATGATGATCTGGATCGGGCCCGCACCGGTGGAGCGCAGGGCTTCGATCGGGCCCTGGTCGATGTCTTCGATCGACTCGGCGAAGAACTTGCCCAGCATGCCGGCACCGTGCAAGGCGAGGGCGAGCACACCAGGGAAGGGGCCCAGGCCGACGGCGGCGACGAAGATCAGCGCGAGGATGATTTCGTTGATGCCGCGCATGATGTTGAGCACCTGGCGCATGAAGTGGAACACCACGGGGTGCGGCGACAGGTTGCGCGCGGCCAGGAAACACACCGGCACCGCGAGCACGAAGGCCAGCAGCGTGCCCCAGATCGCGATCTGCACGGTCTCGATGGCGGGCGTGACCAGCTTGGACGCGAATTCCCAGTTGGGCGGGAACATGCGCGAGAGGAAGTCGCTGATCCAGGGTGCGCCCTTGACCAGCTCACTGAAGCTGACCTGGCTGCCGATGGCGGCCCACCAGATGACGGCGAGCAGGGCCGCGCCGGTGACGGCGTATTTCCACCAGCCGTCGTTGCCGCCGCTCTTGGCGACGAGCAGGTTGTAGCGTCCGATGCCGATCATGGTTGCTCCAAAGCCAGTTGGGGAGCGGCGTGCGCCGCGACAGGGGACGGCACGGCCACCGAGGCCGCCGGTGCTTCGGGCGGGGTCGGGCCTTCGAGGCCGCCGGGGTAGATGCGCTGCAGCACCTCGTCGCTGAGTTCGTCGGGGCGGCCCTCGAACACGATGCGGCCGCCGGCCACACCGATCACGCGCTGGCCGAACTCGCGCGCGTAGTCCACCTGGTGCAGGTTGCAGATGACCGTGATGCCGGAGTCGCGGCTGGCCTGCTGCAGGTAGCGCAGCACCTTGCGCGAGGTCTTCGGGTCCAGGCTGGCCACGGGCTCGTCGGCCAGGATCACCTTGGGGTGCTGGGCCAGGGCGCGGGCGATGCCCACGCGCTGCTTCTGCCCGCCCGAGAGGGTGTCGGTGCGCACGTCGGCCTTGTGTTCGAGCTCGACGCGGCGCAGGCATTCGCGCGCGGCGTCGATGTCCTCGCGCGGGAACAGCTGGAACCACGACATCAACGCCGGCATGGAGCCCAGGCGGCCGGTGAGCACGTTCTTCAGCACCGAGAGGCGCGGCACCACGTTGTAGTGCTGGAAGATCATGGCCACGTCGCGGCGCACCTTGCGCAGGCCGGCGCGGTCGCCGCGCGAGAGTTCGCCGTCCACCCGGATCTCGCCGCCCGAGGGCTCGGCCAGGTGGTTGATGCAGCGCAGCAGCGTGGACTTGCCCGCGCCCGAGGCGCCCAGGATCACCACGAACTCGCCCTTGGCCACGCTCAGGCTGACGTCGTGCAGCGCCACGAAGTCGCCGTAGCGCTTGGTGAGGTTGCGGATCTCGATCATTTCATCTTCCTCAGATCGAGGTTGAGCAGCTTGGCGGTGTCGCGGATCACGTTGTAGGCCGCGTCGTTGGTGGGGTGGAAGCCGTTGAGCAGGCCCTGGTCCGACCACGGGATGTCCTTGACCTGCAGGAAGGCGGCCTGCACGCGCTTCTTGAGGTCGGCCGGCAGGTCGGTGCGCCACACGGTGGGCGACTCGGGGATGGGGTCGGACTTCCAGACCTCGACCAGGTCCTCGCGCTTGGCCAGGCCCTTGGCGATGGCGGCGTCCAGGATGCGGTCGGCGATGGCGGCGGCGTCCACCTTCTTGTTCTGCACGGCGATCGCGCTGGAGTCGTGCGAGCCCGAGAAGATCACGCGGCCGAAGTCCTTGTCGGTGTCGAAGCCGGCTTTCATGAGACCGGCCTTGGGGAACAGGTGGCCCGAGGTGGAGCTGGGGTCGACGAAGGCGAAGGTCTTGCCCTTGAGGTCGGCCACGGTCTTGATGCCGCTGTCCTTGTGCGCGATCACCTGGCTGTGATAGAAGGTGCGCCCCGCCTTCTTGGTCTCGGCCACCGCGAAGGCTTCGATGGGCGCGATGGTGGCACCGAGCACGTAGGAGAACGGACCGAGGTAGGCCACGTCCAGGCGCTTGGAGCGCAGCGCTTCGATCACACCGTTGTAGTCGGCCGCCACGAAGGGCTTGACCGGCATGCCCAGCGCGGCGGACAGCATGTCCATCATCTTCTGGCTGTTGGCGATCATGGCGCGGGAATCCTCCGACGGGATCAGGCCCACGGTGAGCACCTGCTGTGAGCGGGCCGGGAAGGCCAGCGTGCCGGCCACGGTGGCGGCGGCGGTGCCGATCAGCACCTTTCTGCGATTCATCATGAGCTTGTCTCCGGGGTGTTGTAGGAACATGAAAATTCTCCATCTTTGGCTGGGCGGAATTGCCCGGCTTGGAGTTTTTCAGCCGGGTGTGACGCGCCTGTGACAACGATGAAAAATCACGAGCATTCGGTGGTTCTGGCGACTCCTGCACTGCTCTGGACGCCAGTAAACCACCGCCGCTGGTCTGCGACCAATTCAAAGATTGGCGGAGTTCTATACAATTTTTCTATGCGACTCACCCAGCTCCGATCCTTCTACGCCGTGGCCCGCATGGGCAGCTTCACCAAGGCCGCCGAGCACCTGCACGTGAGCCAGCCCACCATCACCACGCAGGTGCGCTTTCTGGAGGAGAGCTACAAGGTGGAGCTGTTCCACCGCAGCGGGCGGCGCGTGCAGCTCACGCAGCTGGGCGAGCAGCTGATGCAGCTGGCGCAGAACATCTTCAGCCTGGAGGGCGATGCGGTGAGCCTGCTGCGCGATGCGGGCGAGCTGCGCACCGGCCACCTGCGCGTGGCGGCCGTGGGGCCGTACCACGTGACGCAGATGCTGGCGGACTTCAGCCAGCGCTACCCGGCCATCAAGGTCAGCGTGAGCACCGGCAACTCGCAGGACGTGCTGGACCGGCTGCTCGACTATCGCGCCGACGTGGGCGTGCTCGCGCAGCTGGTGGAGGACGACCGCTTCCTCTCGGTGCCGTTCAGCCGCCACCCGGTGGGCATCTTCACCTCCAGCGAACACCGCTTCGCGCAGCGCCGCAGCATCCGGCTGGCCGAGCTGCAGGGCGAGCGCATGATCCTGCGCGAGCAGGGCTCGACCACGCGCAAGGCGCTGGAGCTGGCCCTGGACAAGGCCGGCGTGGCGCCCGAGGTGGTGATGGAGATCAGCAGCCGCGAGGTGATCCGCGAGGCGGTGGCGCAGAACATCGGCATCGCCGCCGTGTCGACGGTGGAGTTCGTGCCCGGCCCGGGCCTGCACCTGGTGAGCATCAGCGACGCGGACATCTACACCTACGCGCACGTGCTGTGCCTGGCCGAGCGGCGCAGCGCGCGCATGGTGCACGCGTTCTTCGAGACCGTCTCGCCGCCCGCCGACGCCGCGCCCCGCGCGGCGCGCAAGAAGACGGCCAGGCGCTAGGCAAGCCTCAGGCCCAGCCTTCCAGCACCACCTTGCCGCGCGCCTTGCCCGATTCGATCAGGGCGTGGGCGCGCTTCAGGTTGGCCGCATTGATGGGGCCGAAGTGTTCGGCCAGCGTGGTGCGGACCAGCCCGGCATCGACCAGCGCGGCCACTTCGTTGAGCAACCGGTGCTGGCCGATCATGTCGGCGGTGCCGAACAGCGCGCGGGTGAACATCAGCTCCCAGTGCACCGAGACCGACTTGCGCTTGAACTTGGTCACGTCCAGCGAGACCGGGTCGTCGATCAGGCCGAACTGGCCTTGCGGCGCGATGGCTTCGACGATCTGGTCGAAGTGCGCGTCGGTCTGCGTGAGGCTCACGATGCGGTCCACCTGAGGGAAACCGATGCGCTTCAACTCCGCGGCGATCGGCTGGCCGTGGTCGATCACGTGGTGCGCGCCCAGCGCCTTGACCCAGGCCTGCGTCTCGGGCCGCGAGGCGGTGCCGATGACGGTGAGACCGGTCAGCCGCGCGGCCAGCTGCGTGAGGATGGAGCCCACGCCGCCCGAGGCGCCGATGATGAGCAGCGTGCCCGCATTGGGCGACTTGCCGGGGGCGACGCCCAGGCGGTCGAACAGCATTTCCCAGGCGGTGATGGCGGTGAGCGGCAGCGCGGCGGCCTGCGCGAAGTCGAGCGACTTCGGCATGCGGCCGACGATGCGCTCGTCCACCCGGTGCAGCTCGCTGTTGGTGCCCGGGCGGGCGATGGAGCCGGCGTACCAGACGCGGTCGCCCGGCCGGAACAGCGTGACCTCCGGGCCCACCGCCTTGACGATGCCGCTGGCGTCCCAGCCCAGCACCTTCCAGGCCTCGCCCTCGGCCGGCGCGCCGCTCTTGCGCACCTTGGTGTCCACCGGGTTGACCGACACGGCCTTGACCTCGACCAGCAGGTCGCGGCCCGTGGCCACGGGGTCGGGCAGGGTGATGTCGATCAGCGAATCGGCGGCGCTGATGGCCTGGGGCTTCTGGTATCCAACGGCTTTCATGGGGGGTGCTTTCAATAGAAGGGAAGAAGAAGGAACTCAGGCGGCGACAGCGTAGTCCGTGTAGCCGCGCGCGCCGCCGCCGAACAGCGTCGTCGGGTCGATCTCGGCCAGGGGCAGGTTGGCCGCGAGGCGCGCCGGCAGGTCGGGGTTGGCGATGAAGGGACGGCCGAAGGCCACCAGATCGGCCAGCCCGTCCTTGAGAATGGCATCGGCGCGGTGCGCGTCGTACTTGCCCGCGACGATCACGCGGCCCTGGTAGGCGCGGCGCAGCTCGCGGCGGAACGCTTCAGGCACCTGGCGCGCGTCGTCCCAGTCGGCTTCGGCCAGGTGGAGGTAGGCCAGGCCGATCTCGTCCAGCTGTTTCGCCAGGTGCAGGATGGTGGGCACGATCTCGGGGCAGTCCATGTTGCGCTGGGTGATGTAGGGCGCCAGCCGCATGCCGGTGCGCTCCGCGCCGGCCTCGCTCGCCACGGCAGCGGCCACCTCGGCAGCGAAACGCGTGCGCTGCGGAATGCCACCGCCGTAGGCGTCGCTGCGGTGGTTCGAGGTGGTGCGCAGGAACTGGTCGATCAGGTAACCGTTGGCGCCGTGGATCTCCACGCCGTCGAAGCCGGCGCGCATGGCGTTGGCGGCGGCGCGGCGGTAGTCGCCGATCGTGCTCTGGATGTCCTGCAGCGTCATGGCGCGCGGCACTGGGGCATCCACCATGCGGCCCACGCCGTCTTCGCCCATCACCCAGACCTTGGCGTCGGGCGAGAGGGCCGAGGGCGCCACCGGCAGGCCGTCGGCGTGGAAGCTGGCGTGCGACATGCGGCCCACGTGCCACAGCTGCAGCACCATGCGCCCGCCGGCGGCGTGCACCGCATCGGTCACGCGGCGCCAGCCGTCCACCTGCGCTTCGCTGTGGATGCCGGGCGTGAAGCTGTAGCCCTGGCCCTGGGGCGAGATCTGGGTGGCTTCGGACACGATCAGGCCGGCGCCGGCGCGCTGCGCGTAGTAGGTGGCCATGAGCTCGTTGGGCACGTTGCCGGGCTGGCTGCTGCGGCTGCGCGTCAGGGGCGCCATCACCATGCGGTTGGGCAGGTGCAGCGGGCCGAGTTCGAGGGGGCGGAACAGGGAGGTGGACATGGTGGGCTTTCGGTGAAGTGGGAATGGACGCATGGTCTCGCGATCCATTCATTTGAAAAACCACCTCGCCTTTGAATGCATCTTCAAGCAAAATTTGAAAATCATGAAAGCCCTGCAAGACCTGGACATCTTCGTGCGCACCGTGGACAGCGGCAGCCTCTCGGCCACGGCGCGCGCGCTCGACCTCACGCCGGCGGCCACCAGCGCGGCGCTCAAGCGGCTGGAGGCCGAACTGGGCGTGCCGCTGTTCGTGCGCTCCACGCGCAGCCTGCGGCTCACGCAGCAGGGCGAGCGCTTCCTGGAACAATGCCGCCCGGCGCTGGAGGCGCTGCAGCAGGCCAGCCAGCAGATCGGCGCGGGCGAGCAGGCCCTGCAGGGCGTGCTGCAGCTCGCCGCGCCGTCCGACCTGGGCCGCAACCTGCTGTTGCCCTGGCTCAATCAGTTCCAGGACACGCACCCGCGGGTGGACGTGCGCCTGCTGCTGTCGGACAGCATCGCCAACGTCTACAGCAACCCGGTGGACGCGGCTTTCCGCTACGGCAAGCCGCGCGACTCCAACCTGGTGGCCCTGCCGCTGGCGGCCTCGCACCGGCGCGTGCTGTGCGCCTCGCCGGCCTACCTCGCGCGCCATGGCGCGCCCGCCACGCCGCACGAGCTCAGCGGACACGACTGCCTGTGCTTCATGCTCAACGACGAGGTGCACGACCGCTGGCGCTTCTCGCGCGGGGACGGCGAGCCCGAAATCACCGTGCGCGTGAAGAGCGTCAACGTCTCCAACGACGGCGACGCGGTGCGGCGCTGGGCCCTGCTGGGCAAGGGCATCGCCTACAAATCGTTCTTCGACGTGGCCGACGACCTGGCGCAAGGCCGCCTGCAGGCCCTGTGCACCGACTGGACCACCGAAGCCGTGCCGCTGTTCCTGGTGCTGCCCAGCCGGCGCCAGCTCACACCGCTGATGCGCTGCCTGCGCGACTTCATCGCCGAGCGCACCGCGCCCTTGCTCGCTCAGGCGCCGGTCTGACGGTTCAGCCGCGCCAGCAGTTCGGCGCGGATGTCCTTCTTCATCACCTTGCCGACCTTGGAGCGCGGCAGGTCGGGCCAGACCTCGACCCGCTTGGGCGCTTTCACGCTGCCGATGCGCGCCTTCACGAAGGCGATGATCTCCTCGGGCTGCAGCGTGCGGCCGGCGTGCGGCTGCAGCACCGCCACCACCGCCTCGCCCCACTTCTCGTCGGGCAGGCCGATCACGGCGCTGTCCTGCACGTCGGGGTGCTGCATCAGCGCCTGCTCGACCTCGACCGAGTAGACGTTGAAACCGCCGGTGATGATCATGTCCTTGGCACGGTCCACGATGTAGAGGAAACCGTCCGCGTCCAGCCGGCCGATGTCGCCGGTGTGGTGCCAGCCGAAGCGGCCGGCCTCTGCCGTGGCTTTTGCATCCTGGTAGTAACCCATCATCACCAGCGAGCTGCGCACCACGATCTCGCCGGTCCCGCCCGGGGGCAGCAGCACGCCTTCGCCGTCCATGGTCGCCACCTGCACCAGCGGGCCGGGCCGCCCCGCGGACGAGAGGCGCTCGCGCGCCACGCTGCCGTCGGCGTGGAAGTGCTCGCGCGGCGCCATCATGGAAATCATCATCGGCGCCTCGGTCTGGCCGAAGAGCTGCGCCATCACCGGGCCGATCTTCGCCAGCGCCTCTTCCAGCCGTGCGGCCGAGATCGGCGCGGCGCCGTACCAGAAGCACTGCAGCGAATCGAGCTTCGTCGTCGCCAGCCGCTCGTGCTGCAGCAGCATGTAGATCAGCGTGGGTGGCAGGAAGGTGTGGGTGACTCGGTGGCGCTCGATCAGCGCGAGGAACTCGCCCAGGTCCGGCTTGGGCATGATGACCACGCGCCCGCCCAGCGCCATCACCGGCAGGCACAGCACACCGGCCGCGTGGGTGAGTGGCGCGAGCGCGAGGTAGGTGGGCCGGCCGTCGAAGGGGTAGCCCATGAGCGTGAGCGCGCTCATGGTCTCCAGGTTGCGGCCCGAGAGCATCACGCCCTTGGGCTGGCCGGTGGTGCCGCCGGTGCCCGCGATCATGGCGAGGTCGTCCACCGGGGGCACGTCCACCGGCCCGTCGCTGGTGTCCTCGGCCCATTGCGCCCAGGACGGCGCGAAGGGCAGCACGGCGTCGAGGCACACGAACACCTTCACCTTGGGCAACTGCGCGCGCATCTGCTCCACCATGGGCGCGTAAGCGCTGTGGAAGATCAGGCAGCGGCAGTCGAAGGCGTCGAGCACGTAGCGGTTTTCAGACGCCTCGTTGCGCGGGTTCACCGGGCACCACACGGCGCCCGCGCGCGAGATGCCGAACACGCAGGCAAAGGCCAGCGCGTCGTTGCTGGAGAGCACCGCCACCTTGTCGCCGGGGTCGATGCCGGTGCGTGCCAGCGCACGCGCCACGCGGTGGCTGATGCGCTGCACGTCGTCGTAGCTCAGGTCCATGCCACCCATCGAGAGACAGGGCGCGTCCGGGCCGAGCATGGCCCCCTTGTCGAGGTAGTCGATCAGTCGCATGGACGGGCCCGTTTCACGAATGCACGGTCAGCACCGGCGCCTGCACCAGGCCGAAGCCGCGCAGCGCACCAAGCAGCTCGTGGTGGCCGAAGGCCTGGCAGCCCGAGGCGAAGCCCACCCGCTTCGGCGCCTGCTGCAACAGCCAGTTGGCGGCGAAGGCCTGCATCATCCCGGTCTGCTTGTAGTTGCAGTTGCCGAAGATGACGCAGTGCGCGCGGCCCAGCGGGCCCGAGGCGTGCACCGAATCGACCGACTTGTTGATGCGCGGGTTCTCACGCGGCGGCATGGTGTTCATCACGCCGGCCGCGGTCTGCGCGAGCGCGGCATAGCGCTCGTCCGGGGCCATGTCCTTGGTGGCCTCCAGCGCGGCGGCCACGATCAGCGGCACGCCCTGCATCAGCGGCTTGTTGAACACGCCGCCGAGCACCTTCACGTTGGCCACGCGCGGGTCGCGCTTGAACCACACCGGGTGCGAGGTGCCGCCCCAGGGCAGGGCCAGCGCCATCTCGTGCTGGCCGGGAATGGCGAGCTGGTAGAGCCCGGCGTCGGGTTGCCATTCGACGTACTGGTTCTGCTGCAGGTGGAACGCCTTGGAGGTGGCGGCGTTGACCAGGATGGTCTGCGTGGACGCGATGGTCGGGCTGCCGCCCCAGAACACCGCGATGTCCAGCGTGTCCAGGCCCGGGGTCTCCAGGCAGATCTGCGCGGCGATCTCGCCGGTGGTGTACATCTGCGCCAGACCGGGCGAGAGCAGCAGGCCGGCGTTGGCGAACTTCTCGCCGTACTGCTCGTCCAGCGTGATGAGCCAGTCCTGCTCGCCGGTGGTGTCGGTGTAATGGCACTTCGCGGCCAGGCAGGCCTGCACCACCTCGGGGCCGAACTTCGCGAACGGGCCCACGGTGTTGAGCACGACCGAGGCGCCCTTGAACAACTCGGTGAGCGCCTTGACCGAGTGCTCGACCTCCACCACATCGAAGCTCGCGGTCTCGACGCCGGGCACGTTCGCCTGCAGGGCGGCGTGGAGCTTGTCGGCGCTGCGGCCGGCGGCGATGAAGGGGATGTTGTACTCGCGCAGGTACTCGCAGACCAGGCGGCCGGTGTAGCCGGAGGCACCGTAGACGATGACGGGTTTTTTGGCGTTCTTGCTCATGGTGTTCTCCTGCTTTACATGCCCATGCCGCCGTCGACCGGCAGGCCCGCGCCGTTGATGAAGCGCGCCGCGTCGGAGCAGAGGAAGACCACCGCGTCCGCCATGTCACCCACCTCGCCCAGGCGGCCCGAGGGGGTCTGCTCGATGATCGCGCCCACGGCCGCCTCGGGCGAAGCGAAGAGGCCGGCGGCCACCACGTCGCCCGCGAGCTTCATGCCCATCTCGGTCGGCACCAGGCCGGGGTAGATGCAGTTCACGCGCACGCCGTAGCCGAGCTTGCCGGCTTCCATCGCGGCCACGCGGGTGAGGCGGTCCACCGCCGACTTGGTGGCCGAGTAGCCCGCGATGGCGGGGAAGGCGATGGTGGCGGCGACCGATGAGATGTTGACCACCGCGCCGCCCTTCCCGGCGGCGCCATTGGGCCGCATGGCGCGGAAGGCGTGCTTGAGGCCCAGCGCCGTGCCGACGATGTTCACGTCCAGCATCTTGCGCAGCGACTCGGGTTCGATGTCGGCCACCAGCGCGGTGACCTCGATGCCGGCGTTGTTGATCAGGATGTCGAAGCCGCCCAGCGTGTCCACCGTGGCCTTCACGGCGGCTTGCCAGTCGGCCTCCTGCGTCACGTCGAGCTTCACGAAACCGGCCTTGGCGCCCTGGGTGACGGGCAGCTTGCCCGCCGTCGCCTGGCCGAGCGACGTGAGCACGTCGCCAATCATCACCGAGGCTCCCGCCGCCGCGAGCGCCTGTGCCATGCCTTCGCCGAGGCCGCGCGCGCCCCCGGTGACCAGGGCCTTGCGGCCGGTCAGATCGAACTTCGCCATGTTTGTCTCCTGGTGTGTATGGACCGTGTTCTTCGAGGAACGGCTCCATGCTACGGAGCTTTCTTGACAAGTGTCAAGATTTTTCTTGACGACTGTCCAAAATGCGGTGGCACGGGTGGGCCGCCGTCCGTACAATGGCCCGATGAGCAAAGCGCCCCCCCGCAACGACAAGTTCAACGAGCGCCGCGCCGAACTCGGCGAGGCCGCGCTGCAGACGCTGGCCGACCTGGGCTACGCGCGCACCAGCCTGCGCGAGATCGCGCAGAACTCGGCGTTCTCGCACGGCGTGCTGCACTACTACTTCACCGACAAGCTCGACCTGATCCTGTGCAGCGTGCGCCAGTACAAGGCGCGCTGCGTGACGCGCTACGACGAGGTCACGACGACCTCCACCGAGTTCGGGCAACTGCTCGACGGCTTCGCCGAGGCGCTGGGCGAGACCCTGCGCACCGAAACCACGATGCACCGGCTCTGGTACGACCTGCGCTCGCAGGCGCTGTTCGAGGCCGCGCTGCGCGACGACGTGGAAGCCATCGACAAGAGCCTGGAGAAGATGATCTGGCGCGTGATGCAGCGCCTGTCGGACCTCGCGGGCGCGCCGGTGAAGGTGCCGAGCGAGGTGGCCTACGCCCTGCTCGACGGCCTGTTCCAGCAAGCCCTGCTCAAGCACCTCTCGGGCGACAAGAAGGCAATCGCCACCATGCAGGCCGGCGTGCGCCTGGTGCTGCTGCAGATGGTCGATGCGCCAGCGCCACCGCGCGCCCGAAAGGCGGCGCCGCGGCGCAAGCTCGCCGCCGCCGCTTAGGCGGTCGGCACGGCCTCGGCCGCGAAACGCCCCGCGCGCCGCCCCGACACGAAGGCCCAGGCCAGGTGGTGGCCGTGGCCCTTGAGCAGCAGGCCGCCCTGCCCCGTGGAGCCCGCCGCGTACAAGCCCGGCAGAGGCTGATCGTTCTCACCGAGCACGCGGTGCTGTGCGTCCACCATCAGCCCGCCTTCGCTGTGCACGAAGACCGAGCGCACCGGGCCCAGCGCCACATAAGGGCCTTCGCCCAGGGCCCGCACGCCACCTTCGGCCGCACTGCGTTTCAGCGCCGCCGCGTCCATGCCCAGGCGCTGCGCCAGGGCCTCCAGCGTGGGGGCTTCGGTGAACACGTCGGGCCGGTTGCGGCGGTAGTCGGGCACATAGGCGTAGGCCACGCCGGGCGCGGTGGACACGAAGTCGGGCCACACCGAGAAGCGCTGCGCGAGCGCGGCGTCGATCAGGATGTAGCCCAGCTTGTCGGGCTGGTCGGGCAGGCGCCAGGCGGGGCGCTCGCGCTCGTCGCCGAAGCGCTCGCCGCGCCGGTTCACCAGCACCGCGCCGGCGTCGAACAGCGTGGGCGACGGCGCCAGCGCGGTGGTGAGGAACTTCATCAGGATCGGCCGCAGGATCACCGGCGGCACGCGGTCCATCGCCCACTCCATGGTCACGGCGAGCCAGCGCCAGGGCGGCAGGCGGCGCACGAAGGTTTCGGTGGCGGGGGCGATGAAGCGGATCTCGGGGCCGAGCGCGAGGTCGCCGTTGACGATGCGCGCGCCCCCGGTTTCGCCCAGGCGCTGGCCGTCGCCGGTGGCGGTGACGTTCACGCCTTCCACCTTGGCCTCCTGCGGGCCCATGAAGCGGGCCTTGAACGCGGGGCCATTGGTGAAGTCGCCGGCGGCCAGCACCACGCCGCCGCGCGCGCTGAAGCGCAGCGGGCCGGCGTCGACACCGGTCACGCGGCCGTTGTCCTGCCGCACGAGGGCGGTCACGGGTGTATTGGTGCGGATGTCCACGCCCGCGCGCCTCGCGCGGCGCGTGAGGTGGTAGATGAAGGAGCGCGAGTTGGGCAACACGTTGTGCATGCGCGGCTGGCGGTGCGGCGGCTCGGGCATGGGGCCCATGAAGCGCACGCCCGAATCGAGCAGCCACTGGAAGGTGGCGGGGATCTCGTCGCACAGCACGCGGCGCAGCGCGTCGTTGTCGCGCCCGGCCAGCTCGTCGCCCGCGAAGCCGGGCATGTCGGCCCAGTGGTCGGCCGCCGAATCGACGATGCCGCGCCGGCGCTGGTGCGGCGTGCCGCTGGCCGTGACCGAGCCGATGGACCAGGCGGTGGAGCCACCGGGCTGCGGGTTCTTCTCCAGCAGCACCACGCTGCGCCCGCTCTCGCGCGCCTCGATGGCCGCGGCCAGGCCCGCGCCGCCGCCGCCGACCACCACCACGTCGAAGGTTTCTTCCTGCCGGGTCAAACTCAGTCCACCTTGATGTTGGCGGCGGTGATGACCGCGTTCCACTTGACGGTCTCGACCTGGTTGCGCTTGACCGCATCGGCGGGCGTGCCGCCCAGCGCCACCACGCCTTGCGACTGCCAGCGCTCGATCAGGTCGGGCGCCTTGAGCACGGCGTTGATCTCGGCGTTGAGCTTGGCGACGATGGGCGCGGGCACGCCGCTGGGCGCGGAGATGGTGTACCAGGGCACGGAAGAGTAGCCCGCCACGCCGGCCTCGGCCACGGTGGGCACGTCGGGCAGGCTGGGGTCGCGTTTCGTGCCGGTGACCGCGATGGCGCGCACCTTGCCGGTCTTGAGGTGCGGGTGGGCCGTGCCCAGGCTCTCGAACAGCAGCTGGATCTGGCCGCCCAGCAGGTCGGCCATGGCCGGCGCGCCGCCCCGGTAGGGCACGTGCACATAGTCCACCTTGGTCATGTAGCGAAACAGCTCGGCCGCCATGTGCATGGCCGATCCGTTGCCGGCGGAGCCGTAGCTCAGCTGGCCGGGCTTGCTCTGCGCGAGCGCGAGCAGCTCCTTGACCGAGTTGACCGGCAAGGCCTGATTGACCAGCAGCACGCTCGGGCTCTCGGCCACCAGGATGATGGGCTGCAGGTCCTTGGCGGGGTCGTAGCGCAGGTTGTTGTAGAGCTTGACGGCGCCGTTGTGCGCGATGGTGGCGAGCACCAGGGTGTAGCCGTCGGCCGGGCCCTTGGCCACCCCCTCGGCGCCGGTGTGGCCACCGGTGCCGGGCTTGTTCTCGATCACCACCGGCTGGCCCAGGCGCGGCTGCAGGCGCTCGGCCACCATGCGCGCGAGCATGTCGGCCGGGCCGCCGGCGGCGTAGGGCACCACGAGCTTGATGGGCCGCGAGGGGTAGGCGTCCTGCGCCACAGCGGGCAGGGTCAACGCGCACAGGCCCAGGGTCAGCAGCGTTCGTCGAAAGGGGTTGTGGGTCATGGGTCTTGTCTCCTTTTTTATGGGGTTCAGTCGAGCTGCAGGTTGGCCGCTTCGATCACGCGGTTCCACTTGACGGTCTCGCTCTTGAAGAAAGCGGCGGCCTCGGCCGGCGTGTTGGGCGCGAAGTTCAGGCCCAGCTGGTGGTAGCGGGCGACCACCTCGGGGGACGCGAGCACGCGCTGCACGTCCTTGTTGAGCTTGTCCACCAGCGCCGGCGGCATGCTGGCTGGCGCGGCGAAGGTGAACCACGAGGTGCCGCTGTAGCCGGGCACGCCCGATTCGGCGATGGTGGGCACATCGGGGAAGCGCGGGTCGCGCTTCGGGCCGGTGACCGCGAGCACGCGCAGCTTGCCGCCCTGCACGTGCGGCATGCTGGAGGACATGTTGTCGAACATCACCTGCACCTGGCCGGCCATGAGGTCCACCAGCGCGGGGCCGCTGCCCTTGTAGGGCACGTGGCCCATGCGGGTGCCGCTGGCGAGTTCGAACAGGGCCGTGACCATGTGGATGGAGGTGCCCGCGCCGGCCGAGGCGTAGTTGATCTTGCCGGGGTGGGCTTTCACGTCGGCGAGGAAGTCGGCGAAGGTCTTGTAGGGCGAGTTCGCCGGCACCACCACGATGTTGGGCGCTTCGCCCAGGATCAGGATGGGCTGCAGCTCGGTGGCGGGGTTGTAGGTCAGCTTCTTGTAGCTGGCGTAGGCGGCATGAATGCCGATGGTGCCCACCATGAGCGTGTAGCCGTCGCCGGGCGCCTTGGCCACGAACTGCGCGCCCAGGTGGCCGCTGGCGCCGGGCTTGTTCTCCACGATCACGGGCTGGCCGTACTGCGCCGACAGGCGCTCGGCCAGGATGCGCGCGAGGATGTCAACCGCGCCGCCGGGCGCGAGCGGCGCCACGATGCGCACCGTGCGGCTGGGGTAGTCCTGTTGCGCGATGGCGTGGGCGCCACCCAGCGCGAGCAAGCCTGCCAGGCCCAGGCGGGCGAGGGAACGTCGTTTCATGTGTCTTGTCTCTGTTGGAGTTGTTCGAGGGTGATCACCGGGCGCTGCTCGTAGGGCAGGTTCCACTGCTGGCAGTTGCCGGCGTCCACGATCTGCACCGGCAGTTCGATGCGCTCGGGCACGGCCTCGCCGCGCAGGTGGCGCACGGCGCATTCGGCGGCGAGGTAGGCCATCTGCAAGGCGTTGAAATCGGCCGTGGCCAGCATGCGGCCGGCGGCGATGGCGTCGATCGCCTGCGGAATTGCGTTGACGCCGACCACGGTGGCCGTGCGGCCCGCGGCGTCCAGCGCGTCGAGCACGCCCACGGCCATGATGTCGTTGGCCACCAGGCAGGCGTCGAGGCCGGCGTGGTCTTGCAACCAGGCCGCGGTGCGCTCGCGCGCCACGTCGCGGGCGTAGTCGCCCGCGAGGGTGTCCACCACGGTGATGCCGGGGAACTCGGCCACGGCGTCCCGGAAGCCGCGCAGGCGCTCGTTGCTGGTGTAGGAAGCCGTGGGCCCGCTCACGACCAGCACGCGGCCCTGGCCCTGCAGGTGGCGGAACAGGTGGCGCGCGATGGCCAGGGCGAGCGCATGGTCGTCCGAGCTCACGTAGGACACGCTGGGCGCGGCGTCGATCGGGTTGACGAAGCCGACCATGGGAATGCCGGCCTCGACCACGCGCCGGATCGCCGGGTCCACCTCGGTGGCGTGCACCGGCGAGAACACGAAGGCATCGGGCAGCGGCCGCAGCGCGAGGGCTTCAGCGATCAGCGCGCGCTGCTGCGTGGGGTCGTCGGGCGTCTGCGGCACGAAATGCAGCACCTCCACGCCGCCCAGCGCGGCAGCGGCGCGCTCGGCACCGAGCCGGGCCGCGCCGTAGGCCGGGTTGCTGAAGTTCTTGGTGAAGACGGCCAGGCGCATCACACCATGCCGCCGTTGGGCTGGATGATCTGGCCGTGCACCCACGACGCCTTGTCGGACGCCAGGAAGGCCACGACCTCGGCCACCTCGTCGGGCTGGCCCACGCGGTTGAACGGGCTCAGGGCCGCCGAGCGCGCGAGGGCCGCCTCGTCCTTGCCGGCGCGGAACAGGTCGGTGTCCACCGGGCCGGGGGCCACGCCGTTGACGCGCACCTTGCGGCCGGCCAGTTCCTTGGCCAGCGAGCGCAGCAGGCTTTCCACCGCGGCCTTGCTGGCCGTGTAGGGGCCGCCACCCGGCACGCCCACGCGCACCATCGAGGTGGTCAGGGCGAGGATGTTGCCGCCGTCGGCCACCTGGCGCGCGGCCGCGCTGAGCACGTGGAAGGCACCGACGATGTTGACCTCGACCAGCTTGCGGAAGTTGGCCGGGTCGAACTGGGCCAGCGGGCCGGGCGGCACGTTGATGCCGGCGTTGGCCAGCACGCAGTGCACGGCACCGCCGAAGTCGCGCGCCACGTCGACGAACACCTGCTCGACCTGGGCGGCGTCGCAGATATCGACCTGGTAACCCTGTGTGCGCGAGCCCCCGATCTGCCTGGGCAGGCCGGGTGCGCTGCTCACATAGGTGTAGGCCACGTCGTAGCCGCTCTCGGCCAGCTTGTGCACACAGGCCGCGCCGATGCCGCGCGTGCCGCCGAATACCAGTGCTGTCTTCTTGCTCATGGGAAATCCTTGGTCGGTGAAATCGCTCAGGCCTTGAACGGCTTGCCGTAGATCGGTTCTTTGAACGGGATGGGAGGCAGCTGCCAGGTGCCGGTGGACGGTGGGCGCACCTCGGCGTCCACGTGCACGTCGATCACGCAGGGGCGCTTGTTCTTCAGGGCCTGCTGCACGGTGGCGCCGAGGTCCTGCGGGCGGGTGACGGTGTAGCCGTCGGCGCCGCAGGCGCGGGCCCAGGCCGCGAAGTCGGGGTTGTAGCGTTCGCCGGTGGCGCCGTTGTAGAAGGCGGTGCCGATCTCGCGGCCGTCGAACAGGCCGTACTGCAGGTCGCGGATCGCGCCCCAGGCGAAGTTGTTCCAGATGATCCAGACCACGGGCAGGTTGTGCTCAACCGCCGTGCACAGCACGTAGGGCGCCATGGTGAAACCGCCGTCGCCGACCACGGCCACGCAAGGCCGGTCGGGCGCCGCCAGGGCCGCGCCCATCACGCCGCAGACGCCGAAGCCCATGCTGGAGTAACCCCAGCTGTTGAGCATGCTCTGCGGGCGCTTGGCTTGCCAGAACTGCATGAACCAGTTGTGGTGCACGCCGGAGTCGAGCGCGAGGATCACGTCGTCGGGCAGCACCTTCTGCAGCGTGCCGACCACGAACTCGGGCCGCAGCGGGCTGGTGGAGTCGCCGAAGTGCGGGCGCACGAAGGCTTCCCATTGCGCCTGCCAGCCCTGCACCTCGGCCAGCCAGGGTGCGTAGCGCGCGGCGCTGATGCCGGTGCGCGCGGGCAGCGCGTTGAGCAGCTGGCGCGTGAAAACCTGGACATCGGCGATCACGCCCAGCGTGGGCGCGTAGTTGCGGCCCAGCTCCTGCGGGTCGATGTCCACATGCACCAGCTGGGTCTTGGGGAAGTTCCACGAGTAGCCGTCGTGCCAGCTGGAGGAGCTGCGGTCGTCGAAGCGCGTGCCCAGGGTGATGACGAGGTCGGCGCGGCGGCCGGCTTCGTTGGCCGGGTAGGCGCCGTTGCGGCCGATGAAGCCCAGCGCGAGCGGGTGGTCACCAGCGATGCAGCCCATGCCGTTGGGCGAGGTGATGACCGGGATGCCGAGCTGTTCGGCCAGCTCGGTGATCTCGGCGCCGGCCTCAGACAGCGTGGCGCCGTGGCCGATGAACAGCACGGGCTTGTGCGCGGCGGCGAGCAGGTCCAGCGTGGCGGCCACGTCGAGGTCGTTCGCACCCGGGCGGTGCGGGCGGTGCACGTGCGAGGGCGGCGGCAGTTCCACGTCCGCCTCTTCCTGGTAGACGTTGTACGGGATGTCCAGGTTCACCGGGCCGGGGCGGCCGGTGACCATGGTGTCCATGGCCTGGCGCAGCGCCAGCGGCAGCATGTCCACGCGCGAGGGCTGGAAGGCGCGCTTGACCACCGGGCGCATCACCTGCGCGAAGTCGGCCTGGTTGTGCTTGTAGAGCTCCTGGAACGGCCCGCGGTTGTGCTGCGAGGTGGGTACGTTGGAGGTGATGCACAGGAAGGCCGAGGAGTCCGCCAGCGCGGTGGCGCAGGACATGACCATGTTGGCCGAACCCGGGCCGGTGCTGGTGAGCGTGGCCACCGGCTGGTGCTTGACGCGGTAGTAGGCGTCGGCCATGTGGCCGGCGCACTGCTCGTGGCGCGGAGACACGAGCTTGAGATCGTCCTTCACGTCGTACAGGGCGTCGAGGATGCCCACGTTGCCGTGACCGCAGATGCCGAAGATGTACGGCACCTTTTCCTGGACCAGGTATTGGGCGATCAGTTCGCCGCCTTTCATGTTGGGCATGTCTTTCTTTCGGTCAAATCAAACACTGTCTCACGCGGTCGTGAAGGTCACAACCCGTTCTTCGGTCATCTCGTGCACGGCGTAGCGCGGGCCTTCGCGGCCGAAGCCGCTGTCCTTGGAGCCGCCGTAGGGCATGAGGTCCACGCGCGAGCTGGAGGTCTCGTTCACGTGCACGCCGCCGACTTCCAGTTTCTGCGCGGCGGCCAGGGCGTCGCCCAGGCGGTTGGTGAACAGGCCGGTGGCCAGGCCGAAGGGCGTGGCGTTGACGCGGTCCACCGCCTGCGCGAGGGTCTTGAACGGCACGATGCAGACCACCGGGCCGAAGATCTCGCTGCAGCCCACGCGCATGCCGTCGTGGATGCGGGTGAGCAGCGTGGGCGCGACCACCGCGCCTTCGCGCGTGCCGCCGGCCAGGCACTGGGCGCCCGAGGCCACGGCCTCACCGATCCAGGCCTCGATGCGGCGCGCCGCGTCTTCGCTGATGACCGGGCCGACGAAGGTCTCGGGGTCCATCGGGTCGCCGTAGCGCAGGGCCTGCACCAGCTGGGCCAGGCGCTGTTCCACCACGGCCTGCAGCGATTCGTGCACCAGCAGCAGCTGCACCGAGGTGCAGACCTGGCCGGCCTTGCGGTAGCCGGCGTTGACGATCTTGGGCAGGGCCATGTCCAGGTCGGCGTCTTCGCAGACGATGGTGCAGGCGATCGAGCCCAGCTCCATCTGCGTGCGGCGCAGGCCGGCGGCCTGCTGGATCTGGCGGCCCACTTCGGTGCTGCCGGTGAAGGCGAAGAAGCGCACGCGGTCGTCGGCCTGCAGGTGTTGCACCACCTCGGCGCTGCCGTGCAGCACCGAGAGGAAGCCGGGGGGCACGCCCGCGTCCAGCAGCACCCGGGCCAGCAACACGGCGGTCAGGGGCGTGTGCGTGGAGGGCTTGAGGATGACGGCGTTGCCGGCCGCCAGCGCGGGCGCCACCTTGTGCGTGACGGTGTTGAGCGGCGAGTTGAACGGCGTGATGGCGGCCACCACGCCCAGGGGCACGCGCAGCGTGAAGCCCAGGCGGCCGGCCTGGCCGGGCGCACCCGCCAGCGGGATCACGTCGCCGGCGAGGCGGCGCGCTTCTTCCGACGAGAGCTTCAAGGTCTGGATGCAGCGGCGCACTTCGCCGCTGGCGTCGGCCTGGGTGAAGCCGGCCTCGATCTGCATGCTGCGCACGAACTCGCCAAGGCGTTCTTCCATCAGCACGGCGGCGCGCTCCAGCACCACGCCACGCTCATAGGCCACGGGCGCGCCGCGGCGGAAGGCGGCGTGCGCCACGTCCACCGCCTGGCGCACCTGCGCGGCGTCGGCCGTGGTGAGGGTGGCCACGGGCTTGAGGCGGTACTTGTCGTACACGGTCACGTGCGCGCCCGCGCCTTCGACCCATTCGCCATTCAGCAGCAGGTGGTGGACGGCGAGCGATGCCGCGTCGGGCGCGGCGGTGGCAGGTCGGTCCATCAGCGCACCTCCTCGTCGTCGCTGGCCGGGGTGGTGATCACCAGGAACACCAGGCCCTGCGTGCCGGTGTTGGTGAAGCTGTGGCGCACGCCGGGCGGCACGTAGACGTAGTCGTGCGGGCGCATCAGGTTCTTCGTGTCGTCCAGGGTGAGGATGCCCTCGCCTTCGAGCACGTAGTACACCTGCTCCTGCACCTTGTGCACGTGTTCCTGCACATAGGCCATGGGCGCGTAGCGCGAGATGCGGAAGTCCACGCGCGAGCTGCCGGTGGTCTCGGGACCGGCGAGCTCCTTGGAGAGCGCGCCGCCGAAGTGGCCGGGGTACTCCTTCCAGGGCATGTGGGCCATCTTCTCCAGCAGCAGCCGGAGTCCGGGTTGGGGGGTGGTCATGAATGAGGTCCTTCCTTGGGAATCAGAGCCACAAGATCTTCTTGCGGTAGTCGAGATCGGTGAGCAGCGGTTGCGCCGGGCCTTCGTGGAACACGGCGCCGCGCTCCAGCGCATAGACGCGGTCGGCCAGGGCCAGCACCAGGTCGAGGTTGTGCTCGACGATGACGATGGAGATGTGCTGGCGCAGCTTGTCGAACACGGTGAACAGTTCCTGCACCACGGTGGGCGCCAGGCCCTCGAAGGGTTCGTCGAGCAGCAGCAGCTTGACGTTGCCCGAGAGCGCGCGCGCCACCGCCACCATCTGCTGCTCGCCGCCCGAGAGGTAGTCGGCGGCCACGTGCATGCGCTCCTTGAGGCGCGGGAAATACTCGAAGATGCGCGCCTCGTCCCACACCACACCGGTGCTGCCGTCGGTGGGCCGGGCCAGGCGGCCGAGCGAGAGGTTTTCCGCCACCGTCATGCCGGCGAACAGGCCCCGGCCCTGCGGCACATAGCCGACGCCGCGGCGCGCGATGTCGGGCGCGGGCAGGCCGGCGAGCTCCTGGCCGTTGAAATGCACGCGGCCGTTGGCCGGCGGCACCAGGCCCATCAGGCTCTTGAGCAGCGTGGACTTGCCCGCGCCGTTGCGCCCGAGCAGGGCCACGATCTCGCCTTCGCGCACCTGCAGGCTGGCGTCGTTGAGGATGTGGCTCTTGCCGTAGAAGGCGTTGACCTTGTGAAAGTCCAGCACCACCGGGCGGTCGGCCGTGGCGACGCCGGTGCGACCGGTGACGGGCGGCGTGCCGGTGCCGGTGTAGATTTCCTGCACGCGCTGGTCGTCGCGCACCTGGTCGGGCGTGCCGCTCATGAGCACCTCGCCCTGGTTCATCACCGTGACGCGGTGCGAGAGTTCCAGCACGCGGTCGATGTCGTGCTCCACGATGAGCACCGGGATGTTGCTGGCGATGGTCTTCACCAGCCGCGAGACGCGCTCGCGCTCGGCCGCGGCCAGGCCGGCCAGGGGCTCGTCCATCAGCAGCACCTGCGGCTTGGAGCCCAGGGCGATGCCCAGGTCCACCAGGCGCTGGCCGCCGTAGGAGAGGTCGCCACCACCCACGGCTTCCATGCCCTGCAGGCCAAGGAACTTCATGAGTTCGGCGGTTTCGGCGTGGATCTCGGGGTAGCTGTCGATGTCGCGCCAGAAGTTGAAGCGGGCCGCATGCCGCGCCTGCAGCGACAGGCGCAGGTTCTCCTCGATCGTCAGGCCCTTGAACAGGTTGGTGATCTGGAACGAGCGCGCCAGGCCTTGCTGGCAGATGCGGTCGGGCGCGAGCTGGTGGATGGGCTGGCCGTGCAGGCGCACGGTGCCGGTGCTGGGCGGGAACATGCCCGAGATGAGGTTGAAGGTGGTGGTCTTGCCGGCGCCGTTGGGGCCGATCAGCGCGTGGATCTGCCCGGCCTCGACGCGCAGGTTGGCGCCGCGCACGGCCTGGATGCCGCCAAAGCGCATGCCGACCTCGCTGGCTTCGAGCACCGCGCCTTCGCGGCGCTTGGGCCGCAGGAACTCGGGCAGCGGCAGGCCTTCGTAGATCTTGCGCTTGCTCATGGCCGCGCCGTCTTCGGGCGGCGGGCGCAGGCGGCGCTGGATCTGGCCCCAGATGCCGGTGAGGCCCGAGGGCGAGAAGACGATGAAGCCGACGAAGATCAGGCCGAACCAGAGCAGCCAGTTGTCGGTCCACATCGAGAACAGCTCGCGAAACAGCAGGAAGAACACCGCGCCCAGGGCCGGGCCCAGGAAGCTGTGCATGCCGCCGATGACAACCATGGCCAGCAGCTCGCCCGAGAAGTGCACGGCGGTGGATTCGGCCGCCGCCAGGCGGTGCAGGAAGACCATGAGCGAGCCCGCCAGGCCGGTGACGGTGGCCGAGAGCACGAAGGCCAGCAGCTTGTAGCGCTCGACGTCGTAGCCCTGGAAGGTGGCGCGCTGCTGGTTCTCGCGGATCGCCACCAGCACGTGGCCGAAGGGCGAGCGCACGATGCGGTGCAGCAGCACCAGCACGGCAAAGCCGATCAGCGCGGCGAACACGTAGTAGCTCAGGTGGCTGTTGAGGTCGATCGGGCCGAAGGTAGCGCGCTCGATGCCGCCCAGGCCGCCCTCACCGCCGGTCAGGCTGGTCCAGCGGAACGAGATCGCGAAGGTCAGCGCGCACAGGGCCAGCGTGAGCAGCGAGAAGTAGACGCCCCGGCGGCGCAGGATCAGGAAGCCGACGATGAGCGACAGCGCGGCGGTGAACAGCACCGAGAACAGCATGGGCAGCAGCATCTGGTTCTTGAACCAGTGCAGCTGCGCCAGTCCGGCGGCGTAACCGCCGATGCCGAACCAGGCCGCGTGGCCGAAGGAGACCAGGCCGGTGTAGCCCACCAGCAGGTTCAGGCCCATGGCGGCCATGGCCAGGATGACGACCACGGTGGCCGAGTCCAGCGTGAGGCCGATGGCCTGGAACACGATGGGCAGCAGCACCAGGCCGAGCGCGCCGATCCACAGGGCGCGGTGTTTGTTTTTCAGGAAAGCAGGCATGGTGGGGGTTCTCACTCGAAGCGCTCGATGCGCTCACCCAGCAGGCCGCGCGGACGGAACATGAGGACAAGGAACATCAGCACGTACATGGAGGCCTCGCTGGCCGCGGGCATGAAGTGGGTGGTGATGCCGCGCACCACGCCCACCAGCAGCGCCGCCGCCACCACGCCCCAGAAGCTGCCCAGACCGCCGATGACCACCACCACGAAGGCGACGGTCATGATCTCCATGCCCATGGCCGGGTGCACGATGGCGATGGGACCGAACAGCACGCCGCCCAGCGCGGCCGTGGCCACGCCCAGCACCACGATGGCCGTCATGTAGGGCTGCAGGCGGATGCCCAGGGCCGCGACCATGTCGGGCTTCTGCACACCGGCGCGCACCACGCGGCCGAAGGCCGTCTTGTGCATCAGCAGCCAGATGCCGGTCATGACCACGACCACCACCGCCAGGATGAACAGGCGGTACTTGGAGAGCATGAACTCGCCCAGCATCACGTTGCCCTTGAACTCGGGCGGCATGTTGGAGGCCAGCGGGGCCGAGCCCCAGATCATGCGCAGCGCCTGTTCGGCCACCAGGGCCAGGCCGAAGGTGACCAGCAGGCTGAGGATGGGGTCGGCCGCGTAGAAGCGGCGCAGCAGATAGCGCTCGAACACGATGCCGAGCAGGCCCACCAGCAGCGGTGTGATGACGATGCTGGGGCCGAAGCCGGTGTGCTGGATCACCTCCAGCGACAGGTAGGCGCCCAGCGCGTAGAAGGCGCCGTGCGCCAGGTTGACGATGCCGCCGACGCTGAAGATCAGCGACAGCCCCAGCGCCAGCAGCAGGTAATAGCCGCCGAGCACGAGGCCGTTGACGACCTGCTCGAGCAAGAACACGATTTGCATGGGATTCCGGACAAGGGGAAGGCGCCGGCACCGGGGGGTGCCGGCCGGGGCCGCTCAGGGCGTGCTCACATCTTGCAAGCGCTCTCCGATTTCGGCGGTGCGAGTTTTTCCAGCGGCTCGTTGGCGCCCGGCACGGCCTCGCCGAAGGCCAGGAAGTCCTGCTTGTTCTTCGCCTGGCCCTTGGGCTTGACGGTGAAGGGGTAGGCCTCCTGCATGAGCTGGTGGTCCCAGCTGCGGAAGTAGGCCTTGCGCGCCTTGAGCACGTCGAACTGGGCTTCGGACTCGAAGTAGGCGATGACCTTGTCGGTGTCGGTGGACTTGGTCTCGCGGATGGCCTGCACCAGGATCATCATGGACACGTATTCGATCCAGGCGTGGTTCTCGGGGATGCGGCCGTACTTCCTGGTGAACTTGTCGACGAAGGCGATCGAGCCCGGCGTCTTGAGTTCGTGGTGCCACACGGTGGGCCAGATGCCGCCCAGGTTGCCTTCGCCGGCGGCCCAGGCGTCGGCGGTGTTGAGGTTGAAGCCGGCCACCGGGATCTGCAGGCCGAACTCGGCGTACTGCTTGACGAAGTTGGTGACCTGGTTGCCGCCCAGGTTGGTGGCGATGAGGTCGGGCCGCGCCTGGCGGATCTTGATCATCTGCGAGCTGAAGTCGGTCAGGTCGGTGGGCACCAGCTCGTCGCCGATCACCGTGCCACCGTTGGCCGCGAAGAAACGCTTGGCCTGGCGCGAGAGGTCGTGGCCGAACAGGTAGTCGGAGGTCAGCGCATAGATCTTCTTGCCCTTGACCAGGCCTTCGCGCAGCAGCGCCTCGCCGGCGGCGTTGACCATCACCGTGACCGGGATGTCGACGTGGAAGGTGTAGCGGTTGCAGTCCTTGCCGCGCAGCGCGTCCGAGCGCGCGCCGATGCTCATGAACATGGTCTTGTTGCGCGCGGCGACCTGCGAGATGGTGAGCGCCGAGGCGGAGTTGATTTCGCCCATGAGGAAGGCCACCTTGTCGCGCTCGATCATGCGCTGCGCCTTGGTGGAGGCGGTCTGCGGGTTGACCGAGTCTTCGCTGATCAGCTCGATCTGGCGGCCCAGCACGCCACCGGCGGCGTTGACCTCTTCCACCGCCATCTTGATGCCCTGCACCGCGTAGTCGCCCAGCGCACCGAGAAAACCGGTGAGCGGCGTGAGGTGGCCGATCCGGATCTTCTCGGCCTGTGCCACGGCCAGCGTGGGCAGGCCCAGCGCCGTGACCCCGGCCACCACGGCACCGGTCTTGAGCATCGTGCGGCGATGCGCCGAAGCCACCTGCGATTGCGTTTTCGATTCCATGCGCTTGTCTCCTGTTGTTGGGGTCTGACGGAAGGCAGGAGGGATCATAGGAAGGAGCTTCCCAGAGGGAAAATACTGTTTTCCGAGATGGGCTATCGCTTTTGCTTATAGGCGTTTCCACTATGCTTGGCGCTCCCCAACGGAGACACCGGCATGGACCTGCGGCAACTCAAATACTTCGTGCAGATCGTGGAAAGCGGCAGCCTGGCCAAGGCCTCGCGCCAGCTCTACATCGCGCAGCCGGCGCTCAGCCAGCACGTGGCCAAGCTCGAGGCGGAGGTGGGCAAGCCGCTGCTGATCCGCACCGCCAAGGGCGTGACGCCGACCGAAAACGGCGCCGCCCTGCACCACCACGCGCGCTTCATGCTGCGCCAGCTGGACCAGGCGCTGTCCATCGCGCGGCAGGAGCCGGGCACGGTGCACGGCATGGTGTCGGTGGGCCTGGCGGCCACCACGGTGTGCGCGGTGGGCGTGCCCTTCATGCGCCGCATCCGCGAGAAGTACCCCGGCATCGTGCTCAACGTGGTCGAGGGCATGAGCGGCCACCTGGCGCAGATGATGCGGCTGGGCCAGCTGGACCTCGCCATCCTGTTCAGCCGCGACGCGGTGCCCGACCTGCCGGCCGAGCCGCTGGTGGAAGAGGAGCTGTTCGTGATGCTGCCCGGCGACAGCGATCTGGTGGCGCCCCGGCGCATCAAGCTCAGTTTCGCGGAGACGGCGGAACTGCCGCTGATCCTGCCGACCGGCATCCACGGCCTGCGCCGCCTCATTTCGGCCGAGTTCGAACGGCGCAACCTCACCACGCGCATCGTGGCCGAGATCGATTCCTTGTCGCTGCTGATGACCTGCGTGCGCGACGGCATGGGCGCGACCATCAAGCCCATGTCGGCCGCGCTGCTCGAAGGCCAGATGCGCAAGGACTGGCGCACGCTGGCGTTTTCGGACGCCGACATGAAGCGGCCGAACTACCTGTTCTCGGTGGTGGCCGACCGGCTCACGCCCGCGGCGGCGGCGGTGCGGGCGGAGCTCCGGGAGACGGTGAAGGACCTGGTGGCGAGCGGGGCCTGGCGCGGCGTGAACCTGATCTGACCGGACCTGACAACACGATGAAAACCATTGACGAGATGCTGCACCTGGCCTTGCTGACACCCGATCAGCACCGCGACATCAGCGCCTGGATCGCGCAGGCCGATTCGCCCGACGAGATCCTGAAGATGCCGGCACCCCTGTGGCAGGCGGTCGCGCGGGCCAGCGAGGTGATGGGCATTGACGATGACCTGGTGCGCCCGCCATCCCTCGACGCCGACGACCTGGTGGCTTGAGCGCCGCCTACGCCCAGCGGCCTCGAGGCTTGCCACCGCAGGCCAGCTGAAGGAACGACTCGACCAGGGGGTTGTCGCGCCGCGCCTGCGTCGCGAACGCCAGGCTGTAGCGCAGCGGACGGCGGCCTTCCAGCACCGGCACGTAGGTCACGTGGGGCATCTGCATCGCGGCGAAGGAGCTCGGCACCAGCGCGACGCCGACACCGCTGGCCACGAGCATGATCTTGGTCACCATCTGCGAGACCTCCTGCACCACCTTCGGGAAGAACCCGGCCCGCTGGCAGGCGGCGAGGAAGATGCTCTCGAAGCCGGGCCCCGCCGAGAAGGGGAACGAGATGAACGACTCGGTGGCCACCTGGCTCAGCTGGATCGACTTGCGGGACGCCAGCGGGTGCCAGGACGGCAGGGCGATGACGATCTTTTCTTCCTTGAAATGGTCGACGACCAGGCCCTTGGCGTCCTGCAACGGGGCCACGATCAGGGCAATGTCCGTGGCGCCGCGCCGCAGCGCCTCCAGTTGCCCGCCCGTGGTGTCGCTGTCCAGCAGGACTTCGACGCCCGGGTACGCCTTGCGAAAGAGCAGCACCAGATCGGGCAGCGGCCCGAGCGCGGCGCTGGCCACAAAGGAAAGCCGGATGCTGCCGGCGGTGCCGTCGGAGGCCCGCCGCGCCAGGCTCATGCCGTGGGCCGCCTGCGCCAGCGTGCGGCGCGCCTCGCGCAGAAAGATTTCGCCAACCGGGGTGAGCCGCACATGGCGCCGGCCCCGGTCGAACAAGGGCTTGCCGACCGCTTCTTCGATGCGCTTGATCGCATGGGAGAGCGGCGGCTGCGACATGTGAAGGCGCAGCGCCGCCCGGCGGAAGTTCAACTCTTCGGCAACGGCGACGAACTGGTTCAACTGGCGCAACTCGATCATCTTGATATCTTTCCGCTATCAATAAATACCGAAACGGTATTTTAAGTATCACAAGACCGTCTGCAGAATGGGCTCTCGTCCATCAAAAAGAAGCGGTCATGACGGTAGAAAAATCCGGTGCGCAGCACCCCTTGCAGCTCACCCACTTCGGCGCTGCGGGCTGGCGGATCACCGACGGAAAAACGGTGCTCCTGGTCGATCCCTACTTCTCACGCGTGCGCTACGCGGGCAAGACCTTCGGCGACCCCGACGCCCCCATTTCCCCGGGCGACACGCGGCCGATTTTTCGCCCGCAGGATGTGCTGTCGTCCGACACCGAACTGGTGGACCGGCACATCGACAGTGCCGACTACATCGTCATCTCGCACTCGCATTTCAACCACTGCATGGACATGCCGCACATCGCGCGCAAGACCGGTGCGCTGGTGATCGGGACGTACAGCACCACCAACATCGCGCGGGCCAACGGCGTGGACGACCAGCAGCTCATCACCGTGAAGGGCGGCGAGGACTACCAGTTCGACGACATCGCCATCCGGGTGGTGAACAGCCTGCACTCGCCGCTGGCGGCCAAGCGCTACTTCGAGTTCGGCGATGTGCCGCGCGACGTGGAGCGGCCGCTGCGCATGATCGACTACTGCGAAGGCGGCACGATGGGCTACTACATCCGCTGGGGCGGCCACCGCATCGTCGTGTTCGGCTCCATGAACTACATCGAGCGCGATCTGCTGGACATCGACGCCACGATCGCGCTGGTGCCCGCCGCGCGCCCCCGACTGCATGTGCGCGACTACACCGATCGCCTGCTGCGCCGCGTGGGCCTGCCCAAGCTGGTGATCGCCACCCATTGGGATGTGCAGACCGCGCCCTACGGCGCCTCGCAAGCCGAGGCGCTGGCCCAGGCGGAGACCTTTGTGCAGGAGGTGAACACCACCTCCCCCGACTCGCAGGTGATCGTGCCGCTGCACTTCGACACGGTGCATGTGGACGCCAGCGGCCATGCCTGGAAAGTGGAACACGGGCAGGCCTGACTTGTGCTTGACGCACAGGACGCTCCACCCTGGAAACGCCTCGGCGGTCGGTAGAGGAAGACAAGAAACAAGCGCGGTGTGCATGCGCGCCGGTTTGCCACCGGGCGCGCAGGATTCTCTACGGGCAATTGGAGTACTTTCATGAATCAGATGGTGAAGACATGGGTCCACGCGACCCTGGGTGCGGTCCTGGCGGCGCTGGTGACCGGCGCGATGGCCACCGACTTTCCGGTGCGCCAGGTGCGCCTGGTCGTCCCCGTGGCGCCGGGTGGGCCGAACGACACGTTCGCGCGCACGCTGGCACCGAAGCTGGGCGCCGGCCTCGGGCAGACACTGGTGATCGAGAACATCCCGGGCGCCGGGGGCAACCTGGCCACCGCCTCGGTCTTGCGGCAGCCGCACGACGGCCACAACCTGGTGCTGCACGGCATGACGTACGCGGTCAACCCGTCGATCTTCGGCGCCGCGTCGTCCTACAAGGTCGGCGACTACACCGCCGTCTCGATCGTGGCCAAGGGCCCGCTGGTGCTGGTGGCGCACCCGTCCCTGGGCGTGAAGAGCGTCAAGGACCTCATCGCCTACCTCAAGAGCAAGCCGACCGGCGTGGACTACGCCTCGGGCGGCCCGGGCACCTCGCCGCACCTGGCGGCCGAGCTGTTCAAGCTGGCCGCCGGTGCCAACATGCAACACATTCCGTACAAGGGCACCGGCGCCTTCATGCCCGACCTGCTCGCCGGGCGCGTGCCGGTGGCCTTCGTGAGCCCGCTGGTGATCAAGCCGTCCATCGAGTCGGGCCAACTGATCGGCCTGGGCGTGACCGGCGCCCAGCGCAGCAAGGGCTGGGACCTGCCGACCATCGCCGAGGCCGGTGTGCCTGGCTTCGACTTCGAGGCCTGGTACGCCATCATGACGCCCGCCGCCACGCCGCCGGACGTGGTGCTCAAACTGAACAAGATCGTCGACGACGCCGTCAACACGCCGGAGGCCCAGGAGAAGTGGCAGAGCCTGGGCGTGGAAGTGATGCGCGGCACGCCGCAGGAAGCCCAGGCCTACGTCATGAGCGAGTACGCCAAGTGGGCCAAGGTGGTCAAGGCCGCCAACATCAAGGCCGACTGACGCATGCTGTATGAAAAAGGAACCGTCTTCGACGGGCGCGAGGTCCTGCCCGCGGACCATGCGGTGCTGGTGGAAGCCGGCCGCATCCACGCGGTGGGGCCGGCGGACAGCTTCACCGGTTACCCGGGGCCGCGCTTCGACCTCGGCGGCGACACCCTGTTGCCCGGGCTGATCGACTGCCATGTGCACCTCACCATGTCGGGCGACGGCAAGACCGTCACCGGGCAAGGCAACGACCATGCGGCGCTGACGCTGCAGGCCCTGGAGAACGCGCAGGCTTCCTTGCGCGGCGGCATCACGGCGCTGCGGGACTGCGGCGGCGTCGATCATGTGGAGTTCGCGGTGCGCGATGCCTGCAACGCCGGCCGTTTCCTCGGCCCCTACATCCGGGTGTCGGGCAAGGTCATCTGCATGACGGGCGGCACCAAGTGGAAGATCGCGCGGGTGGCCGACGGTCCGCAGGAGGTCGTCAAGGCGGTGCGCGAGCAGCTGCTGGCGGGCTGCGACTGCATCAAGCTGATGGCCACCGGCGCCGTGCTGCACGCCGGCACCGACATCGAGGACGCGCAGTACACCGAGGAAGAGCTGGCCGCGGGCGTGGCCGAGGCCCGGCGCTTCCGCAAGCCCACCGCCGCCCATGCCATCGGCACCCAGGGCATCCTGAACGCGGCACGCGCGGGCGTGACCTCGGTGGAGCACGGCATGTTCATGACCGACGAGACCGTGCGCCTGATGCTGGAGCGCCAGATCTACCTGGTGCCCACGCTGGCGGCGGTGGAGCAGGTGCTGCTGAACCCGCAGGCCGTGTCCGCCGCGTCGCTGGCCAAGGCGCAGCGCGTGGCCGCGCGGCACCGCGAATCGGTGGGCCTGTATTACCGTGCCGGCGGCCGCATCGTGATGGGGGCCGACACCGGCACGCTGTGCAACCCGCACGGCAACAACGCGCAAGAGTTGCGCTACATGGTGGCCTGCGGCATGTCGCCGACCGATGCGCTGATCGGCGCCACCTCGCTGGCCGCCGACCTGCTGAACCTGCCCGACCGGGGCCTGCTGGCGGCCGGCCGCATCGCGGACATGCTGATCGTGCGCGGCGACCCCACCACCCACATCGAACAAGCGGCGGACCGGCGCCACCACCGCCTGGTCATCAAGGCCGGCCAAGTGGTCGCCGGCCCCGAATCCGGACTGACATGAACCTTCCTTTCGATTTTCAGAACCCCTACACGAGCGTGCGCCTGCCGGGCTTTTTCAGGAACGTGGTGTCGACCTCCACGCCCCTGGGTGCGCAGGCCGGCCTTCGCATGCTGCTCAAGGGCGGCAACGCGGTGGACGCGGCCATCGCCGCCGCCGCCGCGCTGACCATCACCGAGCCCGTGAGCAACGGGCTGGGCAGCGATGCCTTCTGCATTCTGTGGGACGGCCAGGGACTGCACGGCCTCAATGCCTCGGGCCCCGCGCCCGCCGGCTGGTCGCCCGACTACTTCCGCCGCAAGTACGGCGAGGACCCGAAGACGCCGCCCAAGCGCGGCGTCGACGCGGTGACCGTGCCCGGCGCCGTGGCCGCATGGACGGCCTTGCATGCGCGCTTCGGCAAGCTGCCGTTTGCCGACCTGATGGAGCCCGCCATCGAGGCGGCCGAGGGCGGCTACGGCGTGTCCCCCGTGGTGCACCAGAAATGGAGAGCCGGCGCGCCCGAGCTGGCGGCGCAGCCCGGCTTCGCGCAGAGCTTCCTGCCTTTCGGCCGCGCGCCCGAGATCGGCGAGCGCTTCCGGTTTCCCGCCGCGGCCCGCGCCCTGCGCGCCATCGCCGACACGGGGGGTGAAGCGTTCTACCGGGGCGAGGTGGCAGCGGCCCTCGTGCGTTTCGTGAGGGAGGCCGGCGGCGTGCTGAGCGAACAGGACCTGGCCAGCTTCCAGCCCGAATGGGTCACGCCGATCTCGCGCGACTACCGGGGCTACACGCTGCACGAGATCCCGCCCAACGGCCAGGGCATCGCCGCGCTCATGGCGCTGGGCATCCTGGCGCAGTTCGACCTGGCGTCGCTGCCGGTGGATTCGGCCGACTCGCAGCACCTGCAGATCGAGGCCATGAAGCTGGCGTTCGCCGACGTGTACCGGCACGTCGCGGACAGCCGCCATCTGCAGGTCACGCCCGAGCAGATGCTGGACGACGGCTACCTCGCGTCGCGCGCGCGGCTGATCGACATGGGCCGTGCCCAGACCTTCGGCGCGGGCAACCTGGTGCGCGGCGGCACGGTGTACCTCACGGCGGCCGACGAGAACGGCATGATGGTGAGCTTCATCCAGAGCAACTACATGGGCTTCGGCTCGGGCTGCGTGGAACCGGGCTTCGGCATCAGCCTGCAGAACCGGGGCCATGGTTTCAGCCTGGACCCCACCAGCCCCAACGGCGTGGCGCCCGGCAAGCGACCGTTCCACACCATCATCCCGGCCTTCCTCACCCGGGGCGGGCAGCCGGTGATGAGCTTCGGCGTGATGGGCGGCAACATGCAGCCGCAGGGCCACATGCAGACGCTGGCGCGCATGCTGGACTACGGCCAGAGCCCGCAGGCCGCCTGCGACGCGCCGCGCTGGCGTTTCGACCAGGGCCTGGACATCAACGTCGAAGGCGCGATGAACCGCCAGACCGTCGCCGAGCTGGAGCGGCGCGGCCACCGCGTGAAGACGATCGACGACGCCTACCAGGACTTCGGCGCCGGGCAGTTCATCTGGCGCCTGGAAGGCGAAGGGGCGGGCTACGTGGCCGCCAGCGACCCCCGGCGCGACGGGCAGGCGGTGGGCTGCTGAAACGGGCGGCCGGCGTTCAGTCCGCGCCCAACCCGACCGGGTTCGGCTGCCGCTTCTCCACCGCAAACCGCAGCAGCGAGGCCGTGCGGAACACGCCGTGCGCGAACTTGCCATAGGGCAGGGTGGCGAACAGGGCCATCACCGCGCCCAGGTGCAGGCACAGCATGACCGCCAGCGCCGGCGTGCCGCGCGCCAGCCACAGCGCCAGGCCGGTGGCGCTGGTGAGAAACAGCAGGGCGATGAAGCCCAGGTCCATGGGCTTCTGCGCCACGTCGCCGTGCAGCGGGTGGCGGCGCCGGTTGAGGCGCCACAGCCCCGTGGTGCCGATGAGCAGGCTCACACCGCCCACCACGCCGAGCAGCTTGGGCAGGCTGGGCAGCTCGTAGGGCGCGACCCAGCCGAACACGTAGTGGTAGAGCGTGGCCACGCTGGTGGCGGCGAAGCACAGCATGAAGCCGTAGAAGGTGAAGTGGTGGTAGCGGCGGCGTGAGAGCGTGTAGGCGTCGTCCTCGTTGTGGCAACCGTCGCCGTGGCCGCCGTCGAGGTACTTCAGGCGCAGCGCGTCGTGCGCGGCTTCGCCGGTGGCGGGCAGGTTCAGCGCTGCGCCGCTGGTGGCGGGGGTCACGTCGCGCCAGAAGCGGGTGACGCCCATGCCGAGCGCGAACACCACGAACAGGAACACCGGCGCGAACAGGCTGACCAGCAGGTTGTGCGGGAACAGGTTGTAGAAGTTGCCGGCCAGGTCGCTGGGCCACAGGCTGCCCTTGAGCGCGACGGCGAGCAGCAGGAACAGCGCGAGGCCGGCGGCGAGCGCCACGCTGAGCGTGAGGCCGTTGCGCTGGTAGAGCCGGCCCAGCGCGGGCGGCCAGGCGTAGTCGGCGTAGGTCTGGCCGCGCACCTCGGCCATGGCCTTGGGCACGTTGACGGCGAATTCGTGCGGCGGGGCGTACTGGCAGGCGTGCAGGCAGGCGCCGCAGTTGTGGCAGAGGTTGGCGAGGAAGTGGATGTCGGCCTTGCCGAATTCGAGCCGGCGCGTCATGGCCGGGAAGACCGCGCAGAAGCCTTCGCAGTAGCGGCAGGCGTTGCAGATCTGCATCTGGCGCGCCACTTCCGTTTCGGGGGCGGAGAGGACGACCTCGCCCTGGGCGAGCGCGCGCGCGTCGCGCGCAAGGGCTTCAAGCGCCTGCATGCTGCGCTCCCTTCACGGCGGCCTTCGCCGCATTCGTGCCGGCAATGCGGCCGAAGGCGGTGCCGATGGACATGCCCACCCCGGCGGTGTAGCCCTTGCCGAGCACGTTGCCGGCCATCATCTCGCCGGCCACGAAGAGGTTGGGGCTGGGCTGGTCGTTGAAGCGCACGGCGGCGGTGTCGTCGGTGCGCAGGCCGAGGTAGGTGAAGGTGATGCCGGGGCGCAGCGCGTAGCCGTAGAAGGGCGCGGTGTCGATGGGGCGGGCCCAGTGGGTCTTGGCCGGCGTCACGCCTTCGGTGTGGCAGTCGTCGAGCGCGGTGTGGTCGAAGCGGCCGACGCGGCAGGCGGCGTTGTATTGGTCGAGGGTCTGCATGAAGGTGTCAACGTCCAGGCCGAGCTGGCGCGCGAGGTCGGGTAGGGTGTCGGCTTTCACGCCCGGGAACACAGGCGGCATGAAGCGGCCGATGGCCTTGCTGTCGATGATGGAGTAGCCGATCTGTTTCGGTTGCTGGGCGACCAGGCGGCCCCAGATGGCGTAGCGCTTGGGCCAGAAGTCTTCGCCTTCGTCGTAGAAGCGGCGCGCTTCGCTGTTGACCACCACGCCGAGCGAGACGCAATCGATGCGGGTGCAGATGCCACCGTCGTAGAGCGGCGCGCGCGCGTCGATAGCGACCATGTGGGCCTGCGTGGGGTCGCCGATGCGGTCGGCGCCGTGGTCGTCGAGCAGGTGTTTGAGCAGCACGCCTTTGTTGTAGGCCGTGCCGCGGATGAGGAAGTTGTCGGCCGGCCATTCGCCGCGCTCGTTCTGGCCCCAGGCTTCGCGCAGCCAGTCGCGGTCGGACTCGAAGCCCCCGGCGGCGAGCACGCAGCTTCTGGCGGTGATGCGTTCGCCGCTGCGCGTGAGCGCGGCGACGAAGCGACCGTCCTGGACCTCGATGCGGTCCACCGGCGTTTCGTAGCGCACGCGCACGCCGAGGTTCTCAGCGCTGCGGTAGTAGGCGTTCACCAGCGCCTTGCCGCCGCCCATGAAGAAGGCGTTGGTGCGCGCCACGTGCAGCGCGCCCGAGAGCGGCGGCTGGAAGTGCACGCCGTGCTTTCGCATCCAGTCGCGGCAGGTGGAGGAGGCGCGGATGGTCAGGCGCGCGAGGTGTTCGTTGGTCTGGCCGCCGGTGACCTTGAGCAGGTCCTGCCAGAACTCTTCTTCGGGGTAGGCCTCGACCAGCACGTCCTGCGGCGCGTCGTGCATGCAGCGCAGGTTGCGGGTGTGGCCGGAGTTGCCGCCGCGCCACTCGCGCGGCGCGGCCTCCAGCAGCAGCACGCTGGCGCCGGCCTCGCGCGCCATCAGGGCGGCGCACAAGGCGGCATTGCCGCCCCCAATCACCAGGACATCGGGTTCTTCCAACAAAAAACGCTCCTCGCAGCTCGCCGGGACGGCCCGACCATGGCATGAACTGTAGGGAGCCAAGGGCCGCCGGTGAAGGTCACCGGCGGCATGAGGCCATCACGAATCGTGATGCCACAGCCGCGTGCCGGGCCATTGACCGCCTTGCACCAGGGCCTGGATGGTGTCGCGGACCACCACCCGGGTGGCGAGCGCGGCGGGTGAGAGCTCGTCTTCGGACAGGCTGCACAGCAGGTTGACGCGGTTGACCTGCGGGTCGTCGATGTGCGAGAGCACAAAGCGCTGCCCGGCGTCGGTGGCGGCGCCCAAGGCGGCGCGCGGCTGCAGGGTGGCGCCCAGCCCCGCATCGACCGCCGCCATCACCAGCGAAAGCGAGTCCACCTCCAGCACCACGCGCGGCACCACGCCGGCGCGGGCGAAAGCGGCGTCCAGCGTGCTGCGCAGGCCGTGGGGCCCGGTCGGCAGGATCAGGGGTTCGTCACCGAGGTCGGCCAGGCGCAGGGTGGCCGGCCTCGGCCGGGGGTCGCGCCTTGACGCGATCAGGAACAGGTCTTCCGACAGCAGGGGCAGCACCTGCCAGAGCCGGCCGCCACGGCCGTCGGGCTGGCCCTGCAGGCGCGCGTCGAACAGCACGGCAAGGTCGAGCTCGCGCGCGTTGAGCATGGCCGCGAGGTGGCCGGACATGCTTTCGACCATGTGCAGGCGCACGTCAGGGTAGCGGGCCTGCATGGCCTGAATCAATGGCAGGCCTAGCATCGCAGCGGTAGTGGGCGCCAACCCCACGCTCACGGTGCCGGACAGGCGGGCCGCTTGCGCGGCCCGCGCCGCCTGGGCCGCGTGGCGCAGGGTGAGCTGGGCCTCGCGGAAGAAGGCGGCACCGGCGTCGGTGGGCACCACGCCCCGCGGCGTGCGCTGCAGCAGGCGGGTGCTGAGCTCGCTCTCCAGGCGGCTGATCTGCTGGCTCAGGGCGGACTGCACCAGGTCGAGGTCGATCGCGGCCCGGCCCATGGAGCCCAGTTCCACCACCCGCACGAAGTAGCGCAGTTGTCGCAGTTCCAAGCGCGGCCTCCGGTGTTGTTTGTCATCACACATCGTGATGCCCGGGATGATCGCACGGGCCCCGCCACCGGGTGCGGTTTGGCCGTTGATCGGGCAAAATATGATGATCGTCATATTGACGGCTACAATCCCGCCACCATGGAAATCGCTCCCAACCGCAAGGCCCTGACCCACGAACGCATCGTCGATACCGCGTCGCGGGCGATCCGGCGCGCGGGCTTCCAGGGGGTGGGCGTGGCCGACATCATGAAAGAGGCCGGCCTGACCCACGGCGGCTTCTACGCCCACTTCGCTTCGCGCGACGCGCTGCTGGCCGAGGCCCTGGCGCACGCCGGGCAGCAGAGCGCGGAGCGCATCGCCAAGGGCAATGCCTTGCGCGAAGCCCAGGGCGCGAGCCCGCTGCGCGCGCTGGTGGACGGCTACCTGTCGGAACGCCACCTGAGCGGCACCGAGAACGGCTGCGCGGTCGCGGCCCTGGTGTCGGAGATGCCGCGCCAGTCGCCCGAAGTGCGCACCGCCGCCGCCGAGCGCGTGCGCGGCCTGGTGGCCGCGGTGGCGCGCGCGCTGCCCGAGGGCGCGGCCCCGGGCCTGGCCGCCGCGATCGCCAGCCAGCTGGTGGGCGCGCTGCAGCTGGCGCGCACCCTGGGCGACAACGCCGAGGGCAAGGCCCTGCTGGCCGACAACCGCCTCGCCTTGCTGGCGCAGCACGACGTGTCTTCATCGGGGTGAGCCATGCCGACGCTCGCCCGGCTCTTTTTTTCGCCCCAAAATATGACGATCGTCATATTCAACCTTTCATCCCTTCATTGACTGGACCTTCACCATGCAGCTTCACAACGCCACCGTTCTCATCACCGGCGCCAACCGGGGCATCGGCCTGGCCTTTGCGCGCGAGGCGCTGGCGCGCGGCGCGCGCAAGGTCTACGCCGGGGCGCGCAACCCGGCCAGCGTGACGCTGCCAGGCGTGGAGCCGATCGCGCTGGACGTGACCGACCCCGCAGCGGTCGCCGCCGCGGCGCGCCACGCGAGCGATGTGACCCTGGTGGTCAACAACGCCGGCATCGCGTCGTTCGGAGGCTTCCTCGCCGAGGGCGGCGAGGCTTCGGCCCGAGCCCACCTGGAAACCAACTTCTTCGGCCTGCTGCGCGTGAGCCAGGCCTTCGCGCCGGTGCTCGCATCCCATGGCGGCGGCGCGCTGCTCAATGTGCTGTCGGTCGCGAGCTGGATCAACTCGCCCCTGCTGTCGGTCTACGGCGCGAGCAAGTCGGCCGCCTGGGCGCTCACGAACGGGCTGCGCCACGACCTGCGCGCGCAGGGCACGCAGGTGCTGGGTCTGCACATGGGGTTTGTGGACACGGACCTCACGCGCGGCATCGAGATGCCCAAGTCCACACCCGAGGCCGTCGTGCGCCGCGCCTTCGATGCGCTGGAGGCCGGTGCCGAGGAGGTGCTGGGCGATGAGCTCACTCAGCAGGTCAAGCGCGGGCTCTCGGCCGAACCGGGCATCTACCTGCGGGACGCCCGGGCATGAGCGCCGCCCTGGCCCAGAGCCGCGTGCAGCAGATGCTGCATGCGCCGCTGCTGCCCACGCTGTTCCGCCTGGCCACGCCCAATGTGATGGGCCTGTTCGCCATGACCATCGTGATCGGCTACGACGGTTACATCCTCGGCCTGGTGGGGGCGGATGCGCTGGCCGGCATCGCGCTGGTATTTCCGCTCTCGATGCTGATGCTGCAGATGTCGGCCGGCGGCATCGGAGGGGCGACCACCGCCGCCGTGGCGCGCGCACTGGGCGCGGGCCAGCGCGAAGACGCGGGCCGGCTGGCCCAACAGGCCTTGCTGATCGCCGCGCTGCTGGCCGTGCTGTTCATGGGTGCCATGCTCGGCGGCGGCCGCGGCATCTTCGCCGCCATGGGCGGGCGGGGCCCGGCGCTGGACGCGGCGCTGGCCTACTCGAACGCGCTGTTCGCCGGCGCGGCGGTGATCTGGTTCACCAACGTGCTGGCCGCCGTGGTGCGCGGCGCGGGCAACATGCTGCTGCCGTCGCTGATGCTGGTGGCCACCGCGCTGCTGCACCTGGGCCTGAGCCCGCTGCTGGTGTTCGGCTGGGGCCCGGTGCCGGGCATCGGCGTGGCCGGCGCGGCCCTGAGCACGCTCACGGTGAACGCGTTGTCGGCCGTGGTGATGGTGGCCTGGCTGCTGCGCCGCGACGGCGCCGTGCACCTGGGTCGCACGCCCTGGTGGCCCCGGCTTGCGCTGTGGCGCGACATCCTGCGCGTGGGCCTGCCGGCCTCGCTGAGCCCGGTGATCAGCAACGCCTCGATCGCGGTGGCCACGGCGTTCGTGGGGCACTACGGCACGGCCGCGCTGGCGGGCTACGGCGTGGCGGCACGGCTCGAGTACATCCTGGTGCCGATCGCGTTCGGCTTCGGCACCGCGCTGACCGCGATGGTCGCGACCAACATGGGTGCAGGACAAGCCACGCGCGCGGTGCGCGTGGCCTGGGCCGGCGGTGCGGTGGTGGCGGCCATCACGGGCGCCATCGGCGTGGCGACCGCGATCGCGCCCGGGCTGTGGATGAACCTCTTCACGCAGGACGCCGCGGTGCGGGCCTTCGGTGCCGATTACCTGAACATCGTCGGCGGTTGTTACGGCTTCTTCGGCCTGGGCCTGGCGCTATTCTTCGCCTCGCAGGGCGCGGGCCGCATGTTCTGGCCACTGGCCGGCAGCATGGGCCGCCTGCTCATCCTCGTGGTGGGCGGCTGGCTGTGCGTGCACGTGTTCCAGACGTCGGCCAGCGGCCTGTTCGCGGTGATCGCGCTCAGCCTGGTCGTTTATGGTTCCACCCTCGCCATCGCGATCCGCCTGGGCAGCTGGACGCGCTGAACCTCATCCTCACAGGAGACTTGCATGACCGATCTCGCCCCATCCTTCAACGAACGCGGCGTGGGCAAGCTGCCCGGCCACCTCGGCCTCGTGTTCACCCACGTGAGCCCGCAGGAAGTGCGCGCCGAACTCGCGGTGAAGCCCCACACCATGGCGCCCAACGGCTTCCTGCACGCCGGCAGTGTGGTCACGCTGGCCGACACGGCTTGCGGATACGGCTGCGTGGCCAACCTGCCAAAGGAAGCCAACGGCTTCACCACCATCGAGCTCAAAAGCAACCACCTGGGCACGGCGCTGGAAGGCACCATCGACTGCGTGGCACGGCCTGCGCACCTGGGCCGCACCACGCAGGTGTGGGACGCGGTGGTCACGCACCGCGAGACGGGCAAGACGATCGCGCTGTTCCGTTGCACGCAGATGGTGCTGTATCGCTGACCCCCCCCTGCGCCGCTTCGCGGCTTCCCCCCTCTGTGGCGCGCCTTCGGCGCTTCGAGGGGGGACGGCATCTCGGGCCGGCAAAGCCGGACCCTGGATGCCTCTGGTCGGGGTTGCCTCTCTCGTTGCGGGTCGCGCTACAGTTCAGCCCCATGTCCCGCATCGCCGTCATCGACTTTGAAACCACCGGCATCTCGCCCGGCCAGGGCGACCGCGCCACCGAGGTGGCCATCGTCATCACCGAACAGGGGCGCGTGGTCGACCGCTACCAGAGCCTGATGAACGCGGGGGTTCGCATCCCGTCCTTCATCACGCAATTGACCGGCATCACCAACGCCATGATCGAGACCGCACCGCCGGCCGACACCGTGATGCGCGAGGCCGCCCGTTTCGTGGGCGAGGTGCCGATGGTGGCGCACAACGCGGCCTTCGACCGCCGCTTCTGGATGGCCGAGCTTGAACGCGCGGGCGCCGAGGCGCCGCAGCCCTTTGCCTGCACCGTGCTGCTTTCCCGCCGGCTCTACCCAGAAGCGCCGAGCCACAAACTGGGTTCCCTGGTGGATTTTTTCCGCCTGCCACGCACCGGCCAGGCGCACCGGGCGCTGGCCGACGCCGAGATGGCGGCCGAGTTGCTGGGCCGCATCCAGCACGACCTGCGCGCACGCCATGGCGTGGACGAGCCCGATCACGGTTTCCTGATGGCCTTGCAGCGCTGCACGCGCGCCGCCCTGCCGCGCTTCTTCCAGACCCTCAGATCACGCGCAGCTTGAACTGCACGATCACCGCGCCGTCGACCTTGCCCATCGAAGGGATGAGGCCGACGTTGACGCCGTAGCGTTTGCCTTCCCAGGTGGCCATGGGCAGGGCGGCGAAAAAGGTGCCCCCCTTGGCCAGCGAGGGATAGCCGTTCATGACACCCAGCGTGCCCCCGAGCTTGATCGGGCCCAGGGACCAGGGCTGCCAGTTCACGGCCAGGTAGGCGGTGGTCTTGCGCACGCTGTTGTCGTACGCGCCGGCCATGTACGACAGTTCGGCGCTGGTGCGGTACTCGGCACCCAGGCCCAGGTTGCTTTCGTTGTAGCCGTTGTGGCGGGCAAAGTGGCGCGAGAAGCCGCCCACATTGATCCAGACCTCGTGCTTGAAGGGCTCCAGCGCCGCCGTCTGTGCCAGGGCCGGGCCGCTGCCCAGGCACAGTGCCATGATCCCGAGGTAAAAGGTCTTCATCAATCTGTCCATCTTCATCCGCCCACACGGTGGGCCTCTCTCTGTCTATGTCGACCGCCCGGTTCAGGCCCTGAAACCGCCCATGCCCCAGAATCCACCGATCGTGACTTTTTTGGGCATCGGCCGGCCCCGCGCCGCCCTTCTGTCATCAGCCCGACATTTCGATCTGCCATGAAAACCCATACCCCCCACACCGTTCTGTCCACCCACGACACCACCCGCATCGACGACCTGCGCATCGGTGCCGTGCGCCCGCTCATCACGCCGGCCCTGCTGCAGGAGTGGCTGCCCGCGCCCGACCCGGCACAGGCCCTGGTGGAAAGCAGCCGCGCGGCGATCTCGCGCGTGCTGCACGGGCAGGACGACCGGCTCGTGGTCGTCGTCGGACCCTGCTCCATCCACGACCACGCGCAGGCCATCGAGTACGCCAAGCGCCTCAAGGCACAGGCCGATGCGCTGCAGGACGATCTGCTGGTGGTCATGCGCGTCTACTTCGAGAAGCCGCGCACCACGGTGGGCTGGAAGGGCTACATCAACGACCCGCACCTCGACGGCAGCTTCGCGATCAACGAAGGGCTGGAGATGGCGCGCGCGCTGCTGCTGGAGGTGCTCGCGCTGGGCCTGCCGGTGGGCACCGAATTCCTGGACCTGCTCAGCCCGCAGTTCATCAGCGACCTGGTGAGCTGGGGTGCGATCGGCGCACGCACCACCGAGAGCCAGAGCCACCGGCAACTCGCCAGCGGCCTGAGCTGCCCGGTGGGTTTCAAGAACGGCACCGACGGCGGGGTCAAGGTCGCGTCCGACGCGATCCAGGCCGCGCGCGCCTCGCACGCCTTCATGGGCATGACCAAAATGGGGCAGGCCGCGATCTTCGAGACGCGCGGCAACGACGATTGCCACGTGATCCTGCGCGGCGGCGCACAGCCGAACTACAGCGCTGCGGACGTCGCTGCTGCCTGCGGCCTGCTGCAGAAGGCCGGCCTGCGCGAGCAGGTAATGGTCGATGTGTCGCACGCCAACAGCAACAAGCAACACCGTCGGCAGATCGAGGTGGCCGCCGACGTGGCCTCGCAGATCGGCGCGGGCGAACGCCGCATCGTCGGCGTGATGATCGAGAGCCACCTGCACGAAGGCCGGCAGGACATCGTGCCCGGTCAGCCCCTGCAGCCCGGCGTGAGCGTGACCGATGCCTGCATCTCCTTCGAGCAGACCGTGCCGGTGCTGGAAGGCCTGGCGGCGGCCGTGCGGGCGCGGCGCACCCACGGGTAGGCACCATGGCACTCCTCTGGCGCGGCCCGCCCACCGTCAACCTGGCCCTGCAGGGCGGCGGCGCGCATGGCGCCTTCACGTGGGGGGTGCTGGATGCCTTGCTGGAAGACGGACGCCTGCGCTTCGACGGCGTGAGTGGCACCAGCGCGGGCGCGATGAACGCGGTGCTGCTGGCGCAGGGGCTGATGGCCGGGGGACCGGCAGGCGCACGCACCGCGCTCAGGGGCTTCTGGAGCGCCGTGGCGGCCAGCATGCCATTCGAGGTCGCCGTGCCCACAGCCGACGGCAAGGACATGCGGCTGGCGCCCGCGATGCAGCTGATGCTGCAGTGGACACACTACTTCTCGCCCGAGCAGCTCAACCCGTTCGACCTCAACCCCCTGCGCAAGATCCTCGCGAGCCAGGTCGATTTCGAGCGGCTGCGCACGCACAGCCCGGTCAGGCTGTTCGTCGCGGCGACCAACGTCAACACCGGCAAGCTGCGGCTGTTTCGCTCCAACGAGCTCACGCCCGACGCGGTGCTGGCGTCGGCCTGCCTGCCCACCATGCACCGCAGCGTGGTGATCGACGGCGAGCCGTACTGGGATGGAGGTTATGCGGCCAATCCGGCGGTGTTTCCGCTGTTCCACGAATGCCGCACACGCGACATCCTGCTGGTGATGCTCGCGCCGCTGAAGCACAGCGCCACGCCGCAGTCGGCGGCGGACATCAAGAACCGGATGATGGAACTGGCGTTCAACGCCACCTTCCTGCGCGAGATGCGCATGTTTGCCCACCTGCGCGAGCGCGCGGCCCACTGCCCGTGGTGGCGCCGGGGTGAACTCGACCGGCGCCTGGCCGCCACGCACTTTCACGTGATCGAGGCCAGCGAGCTCATGCGCGAACTGAGCACCGAAAGCAAGGCGGCGGCGAACATGCGCTTCTTTGAAATGCTGTTCGCGCTGGGCCGCAAGCACGGCATTGCCTGGCTGTCGGCGCACCACGCCGACGTGGGCCGGCGCAGCAGCGCCGACCTGCAGGCCCTGTTCTACTGAAAGATCAGCGCGGCTTGCGCGGCACCATCGGGCCGCGGCCTTCGATGTGGCGGAAGTTGATGCGGCCCTTGGTCAGGTCGTAGGGCGAAAGCTCCAGCGACACGCGGTCACCCGCCAGGATGCGGATGTGGTTCTTCTTCATCTTGCCGGCCGAATAGGCGATCAATTGGTGACCGTTGTCCAGCGTGACGCGAAAGCGCGTGTCGGGCAGCACCTCGTTGACGATGCCCATCATGTCGATCAGTTCTTCTTTGGCCATGGTGTTTCCTTTGCTTGAAGTGTATCGGTCAGTTCGGTCGAGCGGAAAGCCGGGTCGAGTCGTGCACCCAGTCAATGCCCTGCGCCAGGGCATAGTCGGCCGCCGCATCGTGTGTGGGGAAAGCGCTGTCGAACCGGATCACCCGGTCGGTGGACGCGCTGCCATGGCCGCTGGCAATGGACACCTGCGCGGCAAAAAGGCCACCCGGCAAAAGGCGGGGCAGGGCCGCGATGCGGTACTTGCCCATGGTGAGGGGAGACAGTCTCGTGGTCGTTGTTGTGTCGTTCGTGTGAATCATCAAAAACATCAGTGGGCGGGACGCGCGGTCGGGACCGAGGCGTCGAGGAGGCCCGAAACAAATAACAGGTGGCAGCCCCATAGCCGGGGTGCCCCACCGGTTTATCCAGCACCGGCGAGGCGCGGATGCGTCAAGCCAGGACCGGCGCGCGAGCCACGGCAGAGGCATCGGCAACAGCAGGGAGGAAGAGGGCCACGTTGCTGTGAGAAAGCGGTGTGGCGGCACCTTGGAGGGGCTGGACCAGCAGCCCCTCTGCCGGGGGCGGTTGCGTCCCGGCAATGAAGCCCGGATGCGGCTGGTCGCTCAAGGCGACTCCGCAATGTAACACAAAAGGGAGAACGGTGCAGGGGAGGGGTCCGTTCCGGCGTTCAGGCGACGGACCACCGGACCCCGCCTCAAGGCGCTGCGTGCGGCTCCTCACGCGCGAAAGAGGAAATGGTCTCCTGGATGAGGTTCGCCAGCTTTTCATACGGAAGGGGCTTGTAGGCGATGACCACCGCAGTCGCCGTGCTTTCCGGACCATGCCGGATTTCCACGTCACCCGTCAGCAGGATGGAGGGAACCTGCACCCCCAGCCGCTTGCGAACCCGCTTGATCAGTTCGTACCCGGACAAGCCGGCGTCCAGATGAAAGTCGGTCAGGATCAGATCAATCGGGCTGGATGTCATTTCAAGCTTGGCAACCAGACCGTTCCAGTCACAGGCCGCGATGACCCGGCAACCCCACTCTTCGAGTGTGCGCGCCATGCTCTCGAGAACAATTTCATCGTTGTCCACAACCACAATGCGCACACCGCGAAGGTAAGTGTCCTTGGCCGGCGCCACCACCACTTGCAAATCCTCGCAGCGAGGCAAGGTCAGGTAGAAGGTGGTTCCCCTCCCCACCACCGACTCCACCTCGATCGGAGCCTTGATGAGATCCGCCGTCTGTTTGACGATGGCAAGACCCAGCCCGATGCCATCCACCGAGCCCTTCCTGTAGGGAAGCCGAACGAAAGGCTCGAATATGCGGGTCAGGTCGTCCGCGGGAATGCCGATCCCGTCGTCCTCGACGCTGATGACCACGGTCTGGGGCGCAGGCGACGTGGCGACGATCCGCACCTCACCACGCGACGAGTACTTGATGGCGTTGGACAGCAGGTTGATCAGGATCGTCCTCAGATGATGGGGATCGCTGCGCACGGTCAGCTCGTTCGCCTCGAGGACCACACTCATGCCGTTCGTCCCGGCGGTGTCGTCAAACTCGGTGGACAGGGAGCTGAACAGCCTTTCCAGCGAAACGGCCTCCGACAATGCCGTGACCTGTCCGGAGTTCAACCGCGTGACCGCCATCAACATGGTGAGGGATTTCGACAACGAGTTGACCACCTCGTTCACGGCTTCAACCTCGACCCGCAGCGAAGACAGTGAAGCTTCGCGCCTCAAACGACCGAGCATCAGCCCCAACGCATGGACCGGCTGCCGCAAATCATGGCTGACCATGGCCAGCAGACGCGCCTTCGCCGCATGCGCCTCCTGCAGTTGTGCCAACTGCTGCACAAGCTGGTTTTTTTCCTCCTGCCGCTCCATCAGGGCGCTGCGGACATAAGCTCGCTCCCGAGCGCGAAAGGTCGCCACGGCATAGCCCACCAGAAGAAACAGCAGGGATGCGATGACCACGGGATAGTGCTGGCCCGCCTGTTCAGAGAACATCGCGACCGCGGCCACACAAGGCATCTGGATGAACAGCAGCATCCAGGCCAAGCGTTTCAATTGCCCATCGACATGGAAGAGCGAAGACAGGAGAACGCTCGCCTGTAAGGTCAACAACAGCACATCAAACCCACGCCCCAGCGTGGTCCTGTCTGCGTACACACACACGCAGGTGCTCACCCAGACCAGCCCGTACAAAACCGCAAGCCTGGTCAACCAGCGAAAGGGCGGCGGGTTCTCCGGGGCAACAGGCTGCACATCGAACGCGCTCCTCAACAGTCTGACGTGCCACAGGACAAATGCCAGGGCACACGTCATCGCCACAAGCGCCAACAGCCAGGCAATCCGGGTGTCCTGCGGCCACAAGGAGGCCGCCCACTCCCAGATCAGCACCGGCAGGGGCAGCACTTGCCCGACGGCCAGTGTCAGCAACTGAAAAATGGACCGTTGGGTAAAAGGCAGTGCGACGGGCGATGCGTCCCGCTCGTCGCGCCTCGTCAGATCAGGCCTAACTTCAGACCCCTTTGAAAGTGTGCTCGAACGTGCGGCTGACGATCAGGCTCTCCGAGCGTCCCTTCATGTGCACGCGAAGGCGGCCCATTTCGTCGCGACGAAGAAAATCGATTCGCCTGACGTTGACGATCGTGCTTCGGTGGATGCGCAAAAACGCGCCCATGTCGAGCTTGGACTCCACGTCCGAGATACCAAACCGCATGAGCGCCTGCCCGTCGGACAGGAAGGCAAGCGCCTCGACGGGAAGCACGTTGGCGACGACCACCGACGACCACGCCGTCAAGGGCTGGACCATGCCGTCCATGCTGAAAATGGCATGGGCCTGGGCACTGATGCGTGTACCAGCTTGTGCCTGGAAGGCCATTGCGGCGTGGGAAAGGCCCAGCCACAGCAGCATGACAAACACACACGGCAAGCCCAGGCGTGAACTTGAAAGCGATCTTGTCCAGCGGGCTGGATGCACCGAAAAGTCCGGTGTCGGGCAAAGCCACGCCCGGGGTGCCGCCCGACCACACCGCCGTATTGGCCTGGTAAGTGATGCCCGCGGGCAGCGTATCGCTCAAGTAGAGGTCACCCATGGCACCGTTGTTGGTATAGGTGAGGGTGTAGGTGGTGAAAGTGCCAGGCACGCCACTGCTGGGCGTAGCACCCCAGACCCCACCGCCCGCCGGGATCACAGACGGCGCGCTGTGGGTCAACCGCGCACTGAAAGCGGCCCCCGCGGTGGTGTTGATGGTGTCCGTCGCCGGCAGCGACTGCGGGGCATAGCCGATGGCGCCGTTGCCAGCCATCACCGTGACCACGCCTTTCCAGGGTGCAGCCCCCGAGGACGGTACGTGGTAGACCACCACGTAGGAATAGCTCTGCTTCTCAGCGATGCTGATGGGCTGAGAGGTACGAACATCGGTCGACAGGGTCGCAGCCCCCCCAACCAGGAGGGACGTGGCGTTGTCCGCCAGGCCGTCGGCATTGAGGTCGGCAAACACGTCGATGCTGGTGAACGGCGTCGAGTTCGTCGGGTCGTTTTTGACTTCGATGTTGAATGTGTCAGCGCCATTGGCCTGCCCGGCCTTTCGTGGGTACACCGGGCAGCGCCTTCCGCTATCACCTGATGCGCGGCGCGCCTGACCCGGAGCGCTCAACCCGTTTCCCGGTCTCGCAGGAGCCGCCACTTCCCGCCACCGCGATGCGCGTGTCCTCGGGCCCCGGCCCGGCCACCGGACCAGTAGAAATCCTGGTGTCGTTCTAGGCCCTCCCATGAATGTCTTTGACGCTTTCGCCCGACCGGTGTGGCACCGGTGCCTGGGACTCGCTATTCCCCTGGCCGCCCTGCTCGGATCGACCACAGCCATGGCGGGGGCTTTTTCGATTTCGCCGGTGCGCATTCACATGGCGCCGCGCGAACGAGTGGTGGCCGTCTCCATCATCAACGAGGGCGAGACCGAGGTGGCCCTGCAAGCGGATCTCTATGCGTGGGCCCAGTCCGAGGACGGTGTCGATGAACTGCTGTCGACGGAAGACCTGATCCTGGCGCCGCCCATCATCCGGCTGGCCCCCACCTCCCGCCAGGTGGTCCGGCTTGCCCTTCTGAAGCCGGCGGATGCCGCGCGCCAGCTCACCTACCGCCTCATCGTGCGAGAGGTGCCTGAACTCACCCCGCCCAAGGACCAGACACTGCAGGTGCCCATCACGCTGGCCTTGTCCTTGCCGATCTTCATCACCCCCCCCGGTGCGAAACGCCGGGTGGAATGCGAGGTCCAGCGGCCCGATGCCCAGACCCTGGGCGCGCGCTGCGTCAATCTAGGCAACGCGTACGCGCAAGTGCGCGGCGTGATCTTCGGCCGCGACGACAAGGAGCTCGCCCGCTTTGAAGGTGGGGCCTACATCCTGCCGGGCGCGCGCAAGTTCATGCGGGTGGAAGCGGGTTCGACCGCCCTGACCGGACCGGCTCGAATGGACATTCAGTTCGACGATGGCACCGTGCAATCCCAAGCCGTGAACCTGCCTTGAACTGGCCCGAACAACCCACACAGCGCCCTTATGCCCATCGGTTTTTTCCCCCGGTTGTGGATGGGCGCGATTCTGCTCCCGGCGGCCGTTTGCCCGGCGATGGGTCAGGTGCGCGCCGTTCCGGAAACCGGTGGCGCCGTCGCCACGGGGCGCACGGCACCTCGGTTGATGCCGCTGGAGGTGACCCTCAACGACGCCAACGCGGGCAACTGGCTGCTGCTGCAGACAGCCGATGGATTCCATGCCCCCAGAGAGGCGCTGGACGCCTGGCGGGTCACCCCACCGGTCAAGGGCGAGCGGCTGAAATTCCAGCAGGAGAACTGGTACGCGCTGTCCGCGATCGAAGGTTATGACGCCAAGTTCGACCCGGCAAGGCAATCGCTCGATCTGCGCTTTGCGCCCACGGCCTTTCTGGCCACGCGGCTGGCCACTGAAGAGCGCGCGCCTCCCCCGGTGAGCACGGCCGAGCCCGCCGCGTTCTTCAACTACGACCTGAGCTGGAACCACGCCCAGGTTCGCGGCGTGAAGCCTACAAGGGAACTCGGCGCCTTGTCGGAAGCCGGCTTCACCGGCGCCTGGGGCGTGCTGACGTCCAGTTTTCTGGGGCGCCACGTCCAGGACGCAGAGACAGGCACCTCAGCCCAGTGGCGGCGGCTGGAGACCACCTTCACGCGCGACTTCCCGGCGCAAAAGCTCTCCGTCCGGCTGGGAGACACGTCCTCGCGCACAGGTCTCATCGGGCGACCGTTCTACTTCGGCGGCATCCAGATCGCCCGCAACTTCGATCTGGCACCGGGCTTCATCAGCCAGCCCCTGCCGGTGTTCGCCGGCAGCTCCAGCGCGCCGAGCACGGTGGAGCTTTACATCAACGATGCCCTGCGCCAGACGCTCAACGTGCCTCCCGGCCCGTTCTCCATCGAGAACCCCACACCGATCTCGGGCGACGGGCGGGTCCGCATGGTGGTGCGCGACGCGCTCGGCCGCGAGACGCTGATCACACAGTCCTTCTTCAGCCATGGCGAATTGCTGGAAGCCGGGCTGTCGGACTGGAGCCTGGAGCTGGGCGCGGTGCGTGAAGGCCTTGGCCTGCGCAACGCAGACTATGGTGAGCGTTTTGCCGCCGGCCTGTGGCGCCAGGGCCTGAGCAAGCGCCTGACGATGGAGGTGCGCGGCGAATGGGGACGGCAGACCCGCGGCATCGGTGTGGGCTTCAGCCAGGCCCTGCCCTGGCAGGCCCTGGGTCAGGCATCGCTGGCATGGAGCGAACAGGCCACGCTCGGGCGCGGTCTGCAATGGTCGGTCGGCACCGATTTCGGCAACGCGCAGCAGGCGCTTTCACTGCACGCACAAGGCGCGACCGCAAACTACCGGACCGTGGGCCTCAACGAGGCCATGTCGCCGCCTCAGTGGCAGGTGTCCGGCAGCTTCAGCCATTCCCACGAGCGGCTGGGGACGTTCGGCGTGGGCCTGGCCGCCGTGCAGTCTCGCCAGCAGGGACGCCTGGACACCTACAGCCTGAGCCACACCGTCCGGGTGGGCGCGCAAGGCTCGCTCAGCACGGTGCTCACGCGCGTGCAGGGTGCCAGTTCCGGCACCTTGTTCGCCGTCTCCCTGACGTGGCCTCTGGAACGCCAGCGAAGTATCTCGACCCATCTCATGCACCGGGGTGGGCAAACCGACGCCTACCTCAGCGCGAACCAGGGCCTCAGCGGCGAGACCGGCCTGGGCTGGCGCGCGCTCGGTGGCAGCCGCAACGGATCGGCCCAGGCCGAAGGCGGGGTGTACCTGCAAGGGCCAAGCAACCTGTTCACCGCGGACGTGAGCGCCTCCGCCGCGCAGCGCGCGCTGCGCCTGGGCACCCAGGGTGGTCTGGTGCTGACGGGTGGGCGGGTGTTCGCCACTCGCCCCGTTCAAGACAGCTTCGCGCTGGTGACCGCCCCCGGGCTTGCCAATGTGGGCGTGACCTTCCAGGGCCGTGAGCGCGCACGCACCGACGCCGGCGGGGTGGCCCTGGTGACCGGTCTTCAACCCTACAGCGCCAACCCGGTGCGGCTGAATCCCTCCGATGTCCCCTTGAGCGCCGAAATCGACAACCTCGAGCAGGTGGTGGTGCCCCGCCGGCGCAGCGCGGTCACGATCGGCTTCGCGGTGCGCCATGGGCAGGCAGCGCTGATCACCGTGCAGCTGCCAGATGGCCGGCCCGCGCCAACCGGCGCCGAGATCGAGGTCCCCGGCGATGAGCGCCGTTTCCCCGTGGGCCGGCGCGGCCAGGTCTTCCTGACCGGCCTGCAACGCGAGCATCAGCTGCGCCTGCACTGGAAAGGCACGAGCTGCGCCATGTCCCTGGTGCTCACGCCCACGGCCCCGGACGACATCGCGCGCCCAGCACCGCTGGTTTGCGAAGGTGTGACCCCATGACCCATTTCGGCCTCCTGCACGTCCTCCGGTGCCTGTGTCTGAGCGGGCTGTTGGTGGTCTTGAGCCCATCGGCGCACGCGGCCTACAACTGCACGGTCACAGCCACCAGCACCGGCCTGATTTACACCACGCCCAACCCGCAGGATGTGACCGGCTCGGCCACACTCACCTGCACCCGGTCCTCAGGCGACGCAAACAGCTTGAGCTACCGGCTCAAGGCCACCGAAGGCAGCTATGCAACGGGCCCTCAGCCTTACCGGCGCGTGCGCCTGACCAGCCCATTGACCTACCTGGAGTACGCCCTCAATCACGGCAGCACCTGCAACAACAACAGCAACTGGCGGGCCCCTGCCACAGGCACCGCCAATGTGGCCACCGGCACCCTGACCTTCGTCGGCTCGGCCCTGACCGCCTCGACCACGCTGGCCTACTGCATCCGCGTGCGCGTGGGCACGGGCGGCAATCCGGCATCGCCCGCTGCGGGCGCCTACAGCGACACCTTCAACATCTTCGCGCAGTACCCCAACAGCAATGCGGGTGCGATCAGCGCCAACGCACCGGTGCTGATGTCCGTGGGCGTGACCAGCCAGTGCGTGTTCAACACCTACCCGGGCAACCTGGTGTTCAACTACAGCGCGTTCAGCGCCGCGCCCCAGACGTCCTCCACCAGCTTCATGCTGCGCTGCAGTTCGGGGTTGTCATGGTCCGCCGCGGTGACCCCGAGCCCCGCCGTGCTGCAAGGCCTGCGGTACACCATCACCCCGTCCCCTGCGTCGGGCAGCGGCAACGGCAACACGGGCCAGTCGGTCACGCTCACGGGGAGCATGCAGGCCGGTCAGGCTGGCACCTGCACGGTGCCCCCATGCACGAGCAGCCAGACGCACACCGTGACCATCACGTACTGAGCACCGGCTGCCGGTAGTGGGGAGCGGTCGCGCCCAGCGTCTCCCGGGCCTGCGCCAGCTCGGCGCGCGCCACGCTGCGCAGGTGCACCTCGTCCGGGCCGTCCAGGAAGCGCATCGCGCGGCCCCAGGACCAGAGCAGCGCCAGCGGCGTGTCGGGTGTCAGGCCCATGGCGCCAAAGACCTGCATCGCGCGGTCGAGCACGCGCGTCTGCAGCTGCGCGGCCACCACCTTGATGGCCGAGACGTCGATGTGTGCGGCCTTGTTGCCGTGCGTGTCCATCTTCCACGCGGCCTGCAGCACCAGCAGGCGCGCCTGGTCGATCTCCAGCCGCGAGTGCGCGATCCAGTCCTGCACGTTGGCGAAGTCCGACAGGTGCTTGCCAAAGGCACGGCGCGTGAGGGCACGCTCGCACATCAGCGCCATCGCAAGTTCGCACTGACCGATGGTGCGCATGCAGTGGTGAACACGGCCCGGCCCCAGGCGGGCCTGCGCGAGCGCGAAGCCTTCGTGCTCGGTGCCCAGCAGGGCTTCGCTCACCGGCACGCGCACGTCGGTGTAGGTGACTTCGCAATGCCCTTCGGGCGCGAGGTGGTGCATCACGGTCACGTTGCGCACGATGCGCACACCGGGGGTGTCCATGGGCACGATGACCATGGAATGGCGGCGGTGGCGCGGTGCGTCGGCCCCGCTGTCGCTCACACCCATGACGATGGAGAAGCGGCAGTTCGGGTGCAGCGCGCCGGTGGTGAACCACTTGCGGCCGTTGATGACGTACTCGTCCCCCTCGCGGCGGACGGTGGTCTGGATGTTGGTGGCATCGGACGAGGCGACGTCGGGCTCGGTCATGGCGAAGCAGGATCGGATGCTGCCTTCCAGCAGTGGCGTCAGCCAGCGCGCGCGCTGCCCGGGCGTGGCGAACAGGTGCAGCAGCTCCATGTTGCCGGTGTCGGGCGCGTTGCAATTGAAGACCTCGGACGCCCACATCACACTGCCCATGATCTCGGCCAGCGGCGCGTACTGCAGGTTGGTGAGGCGCGTGCCCGGCTCGTCCTCGCGCAGCGCGGGCAGGAAGAGGTTCCACAGGCCGGCGGCGCGCGCCTTGTCTTTCAGCGGATCGATGACCGCGCTGGGGTAGGCGCCGCTGGCGCAAGCCTGTTCGTAGGCGTCGAGCTGCGGCAGCACCTCGCGGTCCATGAACTGGCGCAGCGTGCGCTGCATCTGCTGCGTGTCGTCGGGAAACTGGAAGTGCATGGCAAGTTCTTCGTCAGAGCGGGGGCATGGGGGTGTCGATGGCTTCGAGGCCGCGCTGCGCCAGCGCCACGGCGAGCACGCCGACCTCAGCCGCGTTGTCGGAAGTGGCGCTGCCGCGCGCGGCGCGCGCCGCAATGCCGGCGAAGATCACGGCCCAGCGCATGAGCGCGAAGGCCCAGTGGAAGGGCGTGGCCTGCCGCGCCGGGTCGTCGCGGCCGGTGCGGCGGTAGTAGTGGGCGAGGTACTCGTGTTCGCTCGGGATGCCCAGGGCCGCGAGGTCCAGCCCGCGGATGCCGCCGTACTCGCCGGGCAGGGTGCGCCAGGCCACGGTGTTGAAGGCGACATCGGCCAGCGGGTGGCCCAGGGTGGCCAGTTCCCAGTCGAGCACGGCGACCACGCGCGGCTCGGTGGGGTGGAACAGCAGGTTGTTGAGCTTGAAGTCGCCGTGGGCGATGGTGGTCTCGCCGTCGTCGGCCGGCAGGTGGCGGCCAAGCCAGTCCAGCAGCTGGTCGATGGCGGGGATGGGGTCGATGCGCGAGAGCATCCACTGCTGCTGCCAGCGCCCGAGCTGGCGCTGGAAGTAGCCGCCGGGTTTGCCGTAGCCGGTGAGGCCGGCGGCCTGCCAGTCCACGCTGTGCAGCGTGGCCAGGGTGTCGGCCATGGCGAGGTAGATCGCGCGGCGTTCGTCGGGCGCGATGCCAGGGGCGGCGTTGTCGTTGAACACGCGCCCGGGCACGCGCTCCATCACGTAGAAGGGCGTGCCCACCACATCGGGCTCGGCGTGGTACAGCAGCACGGGGGGCACGGGCAGGGCGGTGGCGGCCAGGGCTTTCATCACGCGGTATTCGCGGTCCACCGCATGGGCCGAGGGCAGCACCTCGCCGTCGGGCTTCTTGCGCAGCACGAGTTCGCGCTGGTCGTAGCTGACGAAGAAGGTGGGGTTGGACTGGCCGCCGCCGATTTTCTGCAGGCGCATCGGTCCGGACAGGCCCTCGATGGATTGGCGCAGGAAGGCGTCAAGGGTTTCGGTTTGCATGGTGGGACGAATGGTGCCGACGCGGCGCGCGCGCGTATTCGTCGCAACAGACGATTGCGCGCCCCGGCCGCGCCCCTAAGCTGGTGAATCACCAGGACAACGAGGAGACACCCCCATGGCCCACGCCCGCACCGTTTCGCAGCTGCACGATCTCACGGGGCGCACGGCGCTGGTCAGCGGTGCCTCGCGCGGCCTGGGCCTTCAGATGGCGCATGCGCTGGGTGAGGCGGGTGCGCGGTTGCTGATCTCGTCGCGCAAGCAGGCCGACCTGGACGTGGCCGCCGCGGAGTTGCGCGCGGCCGGTCACACGGTGGACACGTTTGCCGCCGACGGCCGCGACGAGGCGCAGGTGCTGGCGCTGGTGGACCACGCGCTGGCCACGCTGGGGCACATCGACATCCTGGTCAACAACGCGGGTGCGACCTGGGGCGCGGCGGCGCAGGACCACCCTCTGGACGCGTGGGACAAGGTGATGGACCTGAACGTGCGTGGGGTGTTCCTGCTCTCGCGCGAGGTGGCGCGGCGCAGCATGTTGCCGCGCGGGCAGGGCCGCATCGTCAACACCTCGTCGATCGCGGCGCTGGGCGGCAGCAACGGCATGCAGGCAGCGGCGTACCACGCGAGCAAGGGCGCGGTGGCCACGCTCACGCGCGCGCTGGCCTGCGAGTGGGGGCCGCACGGCATCAACGTGAACGCGATCCTGCCGGGGGTGTTTCCCAGCCGCATGGCGCGCCATCTGCTGGAGCCCGGTTCGATTGAGCCGCTGGTGGCGCAGTTGCCTTTGCGGCGGGTGGGGGACGATGAGGGGCTCAAGGGGGC